>JBDLWE010000087.1:0-3732 GCA_039804445.1 Bacteroidota bacterium
CAACGAAAAAATTTTTGTTAAAGATCCAGAAACCAGTATTTTAGGCAAAAAAATATTGCAGTACAGCATTCTTTTAATAGACGAAATTGGGTTCGAAAATTTTACGTTCAAAAAACTTGGAGAACGAATAGGGTCTAACGAAAGCTCAATATATCGATATTTTGAAAACAAACACAAGCTACTTGTTTATTTGTCTGGCTGGTACTGGACTTGGATGGAGTATAAACTTGTTTTGGCAACTACCAATATTATAAACCCACATTTAAAACTAGAAAAAGCAATTGCCGTTGTTACAGAAAATATTGAAGACGATTTGTCTACTAAACACATTGACGAAGCGGTTTTAAATAAAATTATAATTGCCGAGTTTACCAAAATATTGCACACAAAAGAAGTGGATATTGAAAACAAAAACGGGTTTTTTATAATCTATAAAAGAGTTATAAACAGAATTGTAAATATAGTTCACGAGGTTAATCCAGAATATCCTTTTGCAAAAAGTCTAGTTTCGACGGTGGTCGAAGGCGCACTGCATCAGCATTTTATAAAAGATCATTTAAAATCAATAACCAATTGTAGCAACGATGTTTCACCCGCAGATTTTTACATAGATCTAGTAAAAAGAACTTTAAAATAAATTCCCAAATTCAATTCAAAAATGTCGCCACTCAAACGTTTTTACAGCCTGTTGGCATTAGATAAAAATGATGTAATGCAAATCTTTTTTTATGCGATTTTTGCGGGGTTGATTAGCCTTTCGCTACCTATGGGTATTCAGGCAATTGTCAATTTTATTCAGTCGGGGCAGGTGAGTGCCTCGTGGATTGTCTTGATTGTTTTGGTAGTAATTGGCGTTACATTAACAGGAATTTTGTCGCTCATGCAGCTGCGAATTACCGAAAATTTGCAACAAAAAATATTTATAAGGTCATCTTTTGAATTTGCAACCCGAATTTCAAAAATAAAATTTGCCGAGCTTTATAATACCTATCCGCCTGAATTGGCAAATCGTTTTTTTGACACATTGACCATTCAAAAAGGAGCCTCAAAATTGCTAATTGACTTTTCTGCGGCACTGCTTCAGATTATTTTCGGCATTATTTTGTTGTCATTGTACCATCCCTATTTTATTGTTTTTGGTCTTTTATTAATGATATTATTGTATTTAATTTTCAAGTTTTCTTTTAATAAAGGGCTTGATACAAGTATGAAAGAATCAAAATATAAATACAAAGTAGCAAGCTGGTTGCAAGAAATTGCTCGAAATAATTTTAGTTTTAAAAAAGAAAATAATTATAATTTCGCACTTCAAAAAAACGATAATTTGGTTGGAGACTATTTGGGCTATCGCGAAAAACATTTTGAAGTCATCAAAAAACAATACAGTCAAATGATTGTTTTTAAAATTATTATAACTGCAAGTTTGCTTTCTATTGGTGGGTTTCTGGTGCTCAGTCAGCAAATGAATATTGGGCAGTTCGTTGCATCAGAAATCATAATTTTATTGGTTATTAATTCAGTAGAAAAAATAATTCTAGGACTCGAAACCTTGTACGATGTGTTGACCTCTGTTGAAAAAATAGGACAGGTGACCGACCTAGAAATCGAAAATTTATCAGAAAAAGATGCTGATGTTTGTTATGACAAAATTGTCATCGATGCCGAAAAATTGCAATTCAAATTTCCAGATTCGCCAATATTGGTTCTGAATGACATTAATTTAAAAATCAATCAAGGCGAAAAAGTATTGATATCTGGCGACAATGGTTCTGGAAAAACCACCTTGATGCGCATATTATCGGGTTTTATGAAGCCCACCTCAGGAACATTTTTTATAAACGACGATACCTTCCGTAAAATTAATATCAAACAATATCGATCGCAAATCGGGACAATAATCACAGGCGAAACTCCTTTTGAAGCCACAATTTTACAAAATATTGTATTTAGTCAAAACGAAGTTTCGCAAGAAAATCTTAAGTGGGCATTAGACGCTGTGCAACTAACACCATATATCAAAACTTTGTCTGACGGATTAGACACTTTAATTTTTCCTGAAGGAAAACAATTATCGTCATCTAATGCGCAAAAAATTTTATTAGCAAGAAGCATCATTGGTAACCCTAAAATTTTGTTTCTTGAAGACCCAACAGATAAAATGGACGAAGGGGTAGCCGAGCAAGTAATAGATTTTTTGACCAGTTCACAAAACAAATGGACCGTCATTGTTTCTTCAAAAAACGAATATTGGAAACAAAAATGTGATCGAAATATTCTGATGGAAAACGGCTACATTGTCTCTGATTCTAAAATTTAAAAGTCATGCTAAACATCTCTAACAACAACGCGCAAACTGGCTTGCATCTCGAAAAATTTAAAACCATAATAAGTCTTGACACAAGGCCACATTATAAAATCCTGAATCGATTGATTCTTGTTTTCACCATCATTATAGTCATAGCTGCATTTTTGCCATGGACACAAAACATTTCTGGTTCAGGTGCTGTAACTACTTTGGCACCAGACCAAAGGCCTCAAGACATTCAGTCGGCAATTGCGGGACGGGTCGAAAAGTGGTATGTTCGTGAGGGCGATTTTGTTCAAAAAGGCGATACAATTCTTTTTATTTCAGAAATAAAAGAAGACTACATGGATCCAAACTTGGTGCAAAATACCAAAAATCAACGTGATAACAAAAAAATGGCAGTCGACGCCTACGGCGGAAAAGTAGTTGCTCTAGATGCTCAAATCAGCTCAATTAACAACGAACGAAATTTGAAGTTGCAACAAGCCAAAAACAAAATTAGGCAAGCAGTTTTGAAAATCGCATCAGATAGTATGGATTTAGAAGCTGTAAAAACCCAAATCAAAATTGCAAATACACAATTTGCTCGTGCCGTTCAACTCAATAAAGAAGGATTAAAACCGCTAACAGACGTCGAAGAAAAGAGACTAAAGTTGCAAGAAGTCGATGCCAAAATAATAACGCAAGAAAACAAATTGCTCGCCGCCAAAAACGAGTATATCAATACAAAAGTAGAACTTAACAGAATCTCTGCTGAATATGCCGAAAAAGAATCTAAAGCCAGAAGTGACCAGTTTACGGCACGTAGCAACGGTTTTGATGCAGAGGCACAAGTCAACAAACTTGAAAATCAAGTCGCTAACTACAGCCTTAGAAATGGGTTTTACTACATAAAAGCACCACAAACAGGCTATATTAACCGAGCCATTCAGTCAGGAATTGGCGAGACAATCAAAGAAGGCACAGCCATTGTAACTATCATGCCAACAAAATATGATATTGCTGTCGAAACATTTGTATCACCAACAGATTTACCACTGCTCTCAAAAGGCGAAAAAGTGCGCGTTTGGTTCGATGGGTGGCCAACAATCATTTTTTCGGGCTGGCCGGATATGTCTTATGGAACATTTGGTGGTCGCATAGTGGCCATAGAAACCTTTATATCCGAAAACGGAAAATATAGAGTACTGATAGCACCCGATGCAGCCGAACAAAAATGGCCAAAACAATTGAGCATTGGGGCAGGCGCACAAACATTGGCGTTGCTAAACAATGTGCCTGTTTGGTTCGAATTGTGGCGAACGCTCAATGGTTTTCCGCCAAACTATTATAAACCTACGACCAAACCTGCCAAAGAAAAAAAATAATGAAACAGTTGTTTACAGTTGTAGGGTTTTTGTTTATGGGTTCGTTGTTGGCACAAAATG
>JBDLWE010000088.1:0-3036 GCA_039804445.1 Bacteroidota bacterium
TTTCAGACTTTTGATTTTCAGTTATTACGATTTTAGATTCAAGTCTTTCGAATAAATCAAGCACATCAGTTAATATTCCAAGTTTAAATTCTGCCATAATGCATAATTTTTAATTTTACGATTTTTTTTTGCATTTCTGCCAACGTCTCGTGGCTTGGCGTCAGTTGGGGATTTGATTAGCCAAATGTATAAATTAAAGACCGAACTTCCAAGTACAAAACCAACTTTAAAGTTTGCCTAAAACCCCAATTGCGCCAAACCGCTGTTGAACTGACACCTTTCAGGTGAACAAAGCCGTTTTTGATTGAACAAATATAGTGATTTTGATGTAGATACTTGATAAAAAGATGTTTTTTTTTAATGGAAAAAATCAGTAATTTGTCGGCTTATTTTAAATATTTAAACTATGATTAAAAAAAAACGAATTAGGAAAAATTGAACTCAATCCGATAGCCACAAAATTGCTGATTGAGTTGCAAAATGTGCTAACAGCCAAAGGCTATGCCCCAAAATCCATTGGCAATTATTGCCGAGAAATGCGATTAATTTTTGCGTATTTCTATGACATCGACCCCAAGGATTTGGTGCATAAAGATTTGATAAATTACTTCATTTTTATAAAAACCGAACATGGCGTTGGGCGCGATAAATGCCGATTGGTAGCCGCCGCCTGCAGTTTTTTTTACAAACACATTCTGCGGTCGGAAATGGTTTTTGCTAGCGAATTGTATCCCCGAAAAGTCTTCAAACTCCCCGAAATTTTATCCCAAGAACAAGTTTTACATCTTTTGGGAGCTATCAAAAACCGAAAACACAAATTGATGGTCGGACTTTTTTATGGCACTGGCATGCGTTTGGGCGAACTTTGCAATCTGAAAATGAGTCAAATAGACCGAAAATTGATGCAAATAAAAATCCTTGCCGGCAAAGGCAATAAAGACCGATTTACGATTTTGCCAAAGCATATTTTGAGCGAAATGGAGGATTATTATCGAGAATATCGTCCAAATACATATCTTTTTGAAGGACAAAAAAAAGGCATGCCACTCAATGATCGGTCGGTGCAGCAGGCGGTAAATTTAAGTTTCAAACAAGCCGGATTGCAAGAATTTGGATTTTCCTCGCATACGCTTCGGCATAGTTTTGCCACACATTTATTGGATCAAGGCGTTGATATTCATACCATTAAAGAACTTTTGGGACATGTTAAAATAGAAACCACAATGATTTATTTGCATTTGCAACAAAAGAAACGCTCGGCATTGTGCTCTCCTTTTGATTTTTTGATAAATGAAAAAGAAGCTCAAAATGGTTGATTTTCAGACCCTTTTTGCCCAACCGAGTATCACAAAATTCAATAGTTTTTCGCAAGGCGTTTTTCAAAAATTAGCCACTTGTCATACCGCCAAAATGGGATTTCATCGGCTGGTGTGCAATGACAAAAACTGTGGCAAAACCCACTATCAATACCACAGTTGCGGCAACCGACATTGCCCGAATTGTGGCAGTTTGAAACGAGAAGAATGGATTGAAAACCGGCTGGATGAACTGTTGCCAACGCCTTATTATCATTTGGTTTTTACGCTGCCCCACGAGTTGAATCCGTTGATTATGGGCAACCGAAAAGCGTTATTCAAATTGTTGTTTGATGCAGCAAGTCAGACAATTATGAACCATTCACGGATGAAAAACTATCTTGGTGCCGATTGTGGGATTACGATGATTTTGCACACATGGGGTCAGGATTTGAGTTTTCATCCGCATGTGCATTGCATCGTTACGGGTGGTGGATTTGATGGACAAAAATGGATTGCCGCCAAACGAAAAAAGGACAATTTTTTGTTTCCCGAAGCCAGTTTATCCAAAATGTATCGGGCTATTTTTTTGAAAAATATAACGACCATTCCGCTTGAGAAAGCGGGTTTTGATTTAGAAAAAACCATCAACGATTTAGAGAAAAAACGTTGGAATGTGTTTGCGAAAGCCCCTTTTGGCGGACCTGCACAAGTGGTAGAATATTTGGGACGATACAGCCACAAAATTGCCATTACCAAGCACCGAATTATAGCAATGACCGATGCTGACGTGAGTTTTCGGTATAAAGATTATGCCGATGGCGGCAAGACAAAAACCATGAAATTGAGCCACGATGAGTTTTTGCGAAGGTTTGAACAGCATATTTTGCCCAAACGATTTGTGAAAATAAGGCATTATGGCTTTTTGCAAAATCAGGGCAAAAAAGAACGATTAACAAAAATACGAGCCAGTTTAAATTTAGGCAAACAGCCCGAAAAAGTTTCTATCCCGTTAGCAATAAAGATGATAGAAAAATTTGGTGTTGATATTTTCAAATGCAAAAGTTGTGCCACTGGGCGGCTGGTTTTGGTGCAAAGCGTGCGGTTTTTTAAAACGCAAACTCAAGAATATCAAGAAATACAAGAAATAACAGCCAAAAACAAGGCCTCGCCTGTGGCGTGGGAATAAAAAAAAACTTCAACATTTTTATTGAAGTCAGCGATTTATTCCATTGATATTAAGATTGCAAATCCTCCGATTTTGGGGTAAGGGGCACTGTGGTTTTTGATTAAAAAAAACAAAAAAAAGCACGCAAATTATTTTTTATAAACCATTGAAAAACAAGCCAAAAAGTTACTAAACCACCTATACGAAAAACTGATTTTTAAAGCCTTGAAACCACACAAAAAAGGCAAATCGAGCAAGGGCGTCAGCCAACACAAACTAACCAAAAAAAAAAAGCCCATTTAGATACTGCTAAATGGGCTTTTTTTTTTCGGTTAGTTTGCTAGATGTTGTACGATCGCCCCTTTTTTTGTCTAATTGTATTTTAATAATATTTGATGTAATATAGTCCTGTTCCATTTATGCCAAAGCTCCAATACTTTCTGCCTTCCGCTGTAACACCAAATCGGAATCCTAAAAATCCAATACTGTTACCAATTCCATTTTTTGAAATATTAGTCCGTATGGGGCCAATTCCAAATGATTTTCTAAATCTCCAAGCCATTAAATTATAGT
>JBDLWE010000089.1:0-2601 GCA_039804445.1 Bacteroidota bacterium
AAAAAAAATTTAATCATAATAAACTTGTAATGTCAGAAATTGAAAATATGAAATTGAATTTTAATGACACATTAGAGTATTATTGTTCTTATCATTTAATTGACAAATTATTGCGTGAAGAAACAAATGCCAGCCACTAACATGGGTTTTGCAAAATTGGGGCTTTTGTACTAAATTTGAGCATTGGAATTCTAATGAACTTTGGTGCTAAATTGAACATTTGTACTTCGATTTCCCAACTGACGCCAAGCCACAATCTGTTAAGATACTTTTGTTACGTTGCCCCGCGACAGGGATTATAGCGGCATCCTTTTTTGTTTTCGTCCCTCGACTGCGCTCGGGATGGCAAAACCAAAAAAGATAGAGCGGAAAGCCCGGTGCACATGTTTTGTGCCTGAAAGGCAAAACATGTGCAGTCGCCCAAAAAATCAATCTCGTATCCTAAACCTCACAAAAGTTATTGCCTTTCCTTTGGCAAGATATTGGCTTTCATAAAACGTTTGAATATCAAGCACTTCTGTGGGCGAACCTGTGTTTACGTAGACGTCGTGGTTGGCATACAGCACCTCGTGACCTTCGCCATGCAGCAACCCAAGGGTGTAGCCGTGCATAAACTCTGAATCGGTTTTTAGGTTTACAACGCCGTCGGGTTTCAACAGTTTTTTGTAGCGTTGCAAAAAAACCGAGTTGGTCATGCGGTGTTTGGTGCGCTTGTACCTGATTTGCGGGTCAGGAAACGTAATCCAGATTTCGTCGATTTCGTGCTCGGCAAAAACGTGTTCGAGCAGTTCGATTTGCGTGCGCACAAAAGCCACATTAACCAATCCGTCTTCGAGCGCGGTTTTTGCACCGCGCCAAAATCGGGCGCCTTTTACGTCGACGCCTATAAAATTTCGGTCAGGAAAACGCGCCGCCAATCCAGTGGTATATTCTCCTTTGCCACAACCCAGCTCAACCACAATTGGGTTTTGGTTTTTGAAATAGTCACGATTCCAATTGCCTTTCAAGGGCAAATCGGTAGTTACAAGTTGGTCTCTTTTGGGCTCGAAAACGTTGCCAAAAGTGGCATTCTCGGCAAAACGATTTAATTTATTTTTTCCAGGCACGACATTAATTTATATTTTGGTAAAATTAAGAAAATATAACGAACCGCAAATAGGTTTATCTTTGCAAAAAAGTTACCGTATTGTAAATATTATTAGAAACCAATCGTCGGGCTCATTGCGAGACACGAAGCAATCTATATCAGGGTTAGCGACCGTCATTTTTCTTTATCTTTATGTTAGACATTCGTTCAAAAAACATTCTCGTTGCCCCGCTCAATTGGGGTCTAGGTCACGCCACACGCAGCATCCCGATTATTAGAGCCCTGCTCGACCATGGTTATAACCCAATCATTGCATCAGACGGCGTTGCGCTAGAGATCTTGAAAAAAGAATTTCCGGATTTGCAGTTTCTCGTTTTGCCATCATACCAGATAGAATATGCCAAAAACGGCAAAAATTTTAAATGGAAAATGATAAAAAATTCTCCAAAAATGTTGGAAGCGATTTTGACCGAAAAAAAAATTGTCAAACAATGGGTCAAGGATTTAGATTTGTCGGGCATTATTTCGGACAATCGATTGGGGGTTCGGTCAAAAAAAGTGCCGTCGGTTTTTATTACACATCAACTGAATGTTTTGACGGGAAACACTAGTTGGATAACAAGCAAATTGCACCAGCAAATTATCAAAAAATTTGCAGAATGTTGGGTGCCCGATGTCGAAAAAACGCCAAACTTGACGGGCAAACTTGGCCATTTGAAAGAGTCTGATTTAAAACTAAAGTACATTGGCGCACTCAGTCGTTTTGAAAAACAAGATTTGCCAATAGAAAACAAACTTTTGGTATTGCTGTCTGGACCAGAGCCACAACGCACGATGCTTGAGAAAATTTTGATTCAAGAAACAAAATGTTTTTCGGGAAAAGTAGTTTTTGTAAAAGGTGTTGTTCAACCAGAGCAAAAAGTTGAAAATATTGGCGATATAACATTTTATAATTTCATGACTGCCACCGAGCTTGAAACCACAATCAACAAATCTGAAATGGTGCTTTGCCGATCGGGTTATACGACTGTTATGGATTTAGCTAAACTTCAGAAAAAAGCATTTTTTATTCCGACTCCAGGGCAGTTTGAGCAGGAATACCTCGCCAAAAAATATAAGAAAGAAGGGCTTGTGCCAACCGCATCTCAAGACGACTTTAGATTAGAAAACCTGCTTGAAGTAGATTTGTACAGAGGTTTGCCAGAGGTTTTGTCAGACGTGAATTGGAAAAAATTGTTTATTGTTTTTGGGTAATACGAAAGAAACAATTTAAAGAAATTTCTCCAAAGTAAAACTAAACTCCGACCCCAGTCCAAACCTGCTTTCGACATAAATTTTTTCGTCGTGGGCTTCAAGAATGTGTTTGACTATCGACAAGCCAAGTCCAGACCCGCCTTCGGCTCGGCCGCCGCTTTTGTCTACTCTATAAAACCTTTCAAACAATCGCGGGATGTGGTGTTTGGCAATCCCCTCGCCGTTGTCGGTCACGCGAACTATGATTTTTTTTGACGTTA
>JBDLWE010000090.1:0-3404 GCA_039804445.1 Bacteroidota bacterium
ATGCAAACCACGAAAAAAATTGAACCCATGCCAATTGTTTCATGATTTTTGGCATGAATTGAAAATCGTTCATGATTGTCACGAAACCATTTTCGGTGTTATTATTTTTTTGCATCAAACCAGATATAATCATGGCGAGACCGCCGGTGCTAATCAAACCAAGTGAAAGCACATACAAATCTTTTTTGAGGTCAAAATAAAAAATTATGTATGAAAAAACGATTCCAAACAGAAAGAAAGCAATTCCTTTTGTAAGGTGTGATTGTCCGTTTTTGTTAAACCATTCAGGTGAATGCGCTTCTTTTTGAAATTTGGTTTCTTCACTTTTCTCAAAAGCTTCCATTTCTTTGGGGGAATATTCTTTGGAGGTAAAAACTGTCCAGAGCACGGTAATCAAGAACGCGACACCACCGATATAGAAAGAATATTTTACAGAATCTGGAATAATGCCGAGCGATGCTTCGTTTTTGACGTCTAAATAAGTTAGAAGTAGTGGCAATTTAGAGGCAACATAGGCGCCAATTCCAATAAAAAAACTTTGTGTTGCAAAGCCCATTGTACGCTGATTTTCTGGCAGATTATCGCCAACAAATGCCCGAAACGGCTCCATCGAAACATTGATTGAGGCATCCATTATCCAAAGCATTCCTGCTGCAAACCATAGTACGGGCGAGTTTGGCATGATAAAAAGCGCAGACGAAGCAAGAATGGCGCCAGCCAAAAAATACGGTTTTCTGCGGCCGAGTTTTGTCCAGGTTCTGTCAGAGAAATAACCAATTATTGGCTGTATAATTAAACCTGTTAATGGTGCTGCAACCCAAAGAATTGGAATGTCGTCTATGTTTGCACCTAGCGTTTGAAATATTCTAGACATGTTTGAGTTTTGCAGAGCAAAACCCATTTGTATTCCGAGAAACCCGAAGCTCATGTTCCAGATTTGCCAAAAACTTAATTTAAGCTTTTCCATTATTGTCGTTTAAAATGGTGTACGACAAGCGCGATGCTCATCAAAACTATAATTTATGCCGAAGTAAAATATAAGTTTTGAATTAGTCGTAAAAATACAAAAAATTTTAAAGTAAAGATATCATAGTTTAAAAATTAACAATAAATGGTTGAAAATTTTTGATTTTTACTTACTATTTCGTTTGCGTTTAGAGAATATGATAATAATTTGCTGCAATTTGCAATTTTTGTTGATGATTTTATAAGTAAATACGGCAGCGATGCCCTGCGTGAGCGGTAGTAGCGAAACGCCCACAGTCTCGTCTTTTTTTGACGAGACGAAAACTTGTAGCGGATGACGCGACCCGCCGTTGCGACAGCAACCACGGGGCACGCCAAAATGCTGTAAGCTATAGGCTGTAAGCAAACAGCCTTTAGCCTGTTGCCTATTGCCTAAAGCTTTGCGGTTGATTCGCGTTCGATAAGAAAAGTTTCTATGATTTCGGTTTGATAGGTTTCTATAATTTCTTCGTCTTCGTTATAGTCTTTTTCGATTTGGCCGATTAGCATTTTGGCGGCTTTTTGGCCCATTTTGAACCCGTTTTGCGATACGGTTGTGATGGTTGGCGTTGAGTATTGCGAGATGATACCGTCTGTAAATGCAATTACGGATAAATCTGAGGGTACGTTGACGCCAATTTTCTTGGCTTTTTTGATGATGGTTACTGCAAAGACTTCGTTTACGGCCAAAACGGCATCAATAGCGCCTTGTTTGAGAAGGGCTTCGATTTTGGTTTCGCAATTTTCTATGTCGTTTATGCGAACTACTAAATTTTCGTCATAAGGCAAATTGTTGTCTAGTAGTGCTTTGATATATCCGTCGGTGCGTAGTTTGCCTACGCTCACGTAGTCTTGGGTTGTGACGATTGCTATTTTACTTTTGCCAGATTTTATAAGGTGTTGCACGGCGTCGTAAGCCGCAAGTTTGTCGTCGATGATTACTTTGTCACAAAGGATTTCGTTTGTTACTCGATCGAACATGACAACGGGCATTCCTTGACTCATGACTTCGTTAATGTGGTGAAAGTCGGCTTTGAATTGGGTTTCTTTTGAAAGCGAAATAATGAAACCGTCGATGCTGCCGTTTGCCATCATTTCCATGTTAATTACTTCTTTATCAAAACTTTCGTTAGACATACATATTATAAAAGTATAGCCGTGATTGTTGGCCATGGCCTCGATACCGCTAATTACCGTTGCAAAAAAGTGGTGTACGATTTCGGGAATTATTACGCCTATGACTTTGGTTTTGCGGTTTTTGAGGCTTAGCGCAATGTTGTTTGGTTTGTAATTATATAGTTTTGCAAATGCTTGAACTTTTGTTCGTGTTTCTTCTGAAATTTCGGCACTATCGCGAAGTGATTTTGAGACTGTAGAAATTGACACATCAAGCTCACGGGCAATTTGTTTGAGTGTAACTCTTCGTCTCATATGGTTTAGGTATAAATAAGATGTTTTTGAAAACCATTGTTATAATGTTTTCGATAAATTAAATAGATTTTTGACAACATTATTTGAAATGCAATATTAATAAAAACCATATCAAGATTTATTATTTTTTTATATTTGATAAATATTATGCTAAAAACCTACCGAAATGAAAAAATTTTCAACACGAAAAGGTTTTCGTAAAGTTTTTAACAAATGTTTTTTTTGAGTTTCGGTTATAGTATATACTTTTAATGTTCGAAGTAAAATATTAAGGTAAACTAACTTAAATTGAACCTAAACAAAATGTAAGAAAGCAATTTATAAAAAATTGTTATTTTCGTTGTTTGTGCTGCCTATCACGGTTTTTGCACAAAGCAACCTTAGCGGGACTGTTGTCGATAAAGGCACCCCGCATTCATTGCCTGGCGTGAACGTTCAAATATTTGGAACAAAAATATCTGCGGTCACCGATTTTGACGGTGCTTTCAAGTTTACAGACGTAAAAACTGGTTCGAAAGTAGTTTTTTCTTATGTTAGTTATGAAAATGTAACTGTAACCTACTCAGGACAGAATGACTTTAGAGTTACTATGGCAGAAAATTTTTCAAAACTATCCGAAGTTATAATTAAAGTAGGATATGGAACGGCTAGGAACCAAGATTTAACGGGGTCTACAACCACAGTAACTACAAAAGATTTTAATAAAGGTGCAAATGTCACTTCCGAAAACCTTTTAAATGGCCGTGTGGCGGGTTTGACCACAAATACAGTTATGTGAAACGCAATTTTAAAGCCAAACTTAAAGCTACAAGAAAATCGCACATCAAAAAAGATGAAAATGCTGTTGAGGCTTTTAAAAAAACTTCAGTAAAGAACTAGAATATTCATTAGGTAATGCAGATTTAAAATACAAATTATTCAATCTATATGTTCAAGACGAAAGTCGGTTTGGTTTATTGACAAGAAAT
>JBDLWE010000091.1:0-7824 GCA_039804445.1 Bacteroidota bacterium
ACACACACGTCAGTTGCAATTGCCGATGCTGTAAAAGCCATTTCAACACCCGTTATAGAAGTTCATATTTCAAATACATTTGCAAGAGAGGCTTTTAGACACCAATCTTTTCTGTCGCCAAACGCAGCCGGAATCATCGTTGGTTTTGGCATGAAAAGTTATGATTTGGCCATTCGATCCTTTTTGGCATAAAATTATTATCGACTGGATAACAAATGTTTACCGATAAAAGAAATTCACAAGAACAAAACTATGAAAAAAATTATTGCGCTACTACTTATTTCATATTCAACATTTGCACAAATAAAAGGCGTTGTTACCGATTCTAAAAACATTCCTTTAGCACGTGTTTCGGTTTTTATTCAAAACACATACATTGGTACTTCTACAAACGACCTTGGGCAGTATGAATTAAATTATAAAAAAACCGACAAGGTTACTTTGATTTTTCAATCTATTGGTTATCAGACCAAAAAGATAGTTTTATCGCCAAGTTCATTTCCATTGCTTCAAAACATTCAACTAGAAAATGAAGATTTGCAACTGGTAGAACTAAAAATAAACACCAAAGAAAATCCTGCGGTCGCTGTTATCAAAAAAGCGATTGCAAACAGAAAATCAAATTCAGAAAAAACATCAAAGTTTACTGCAGATTTCTACTCACGTGGCATTTTTAAACTAAAAGATGCACCCAAAAAAATACTAGGTCAAAAAATTGGCGATTTCAATGGTGCATTAGATTCGACTGGTTCAGGAATTATCTATTTATCTGAAACCGTTTCTAAAATTTCTTTTCAAAAACCCGACAAACTCAAAGAGCGAATCATAGCCTCAAAAGTTTCGGGCAAAGACAACGGTTTTAGTTACAATACTGCCCTTCAAACTTCGTATGATTTTTATGACAATACTGTCGAATTTGCACAAGAAATGATTTCGCCAATTGCCGACAATGCACTCAATTATTACAAATATAAACTTGAAGGCACGTTTCAAGACGAAAACAACCAAATGATTAATAAAATCAAGGTCGACGTTCGTCGTGATGCCGAACCCGTTTTTGAAGGCTACATTTATATAGTCGAAGATTCATGGGCTATTTATGCAGTTGATTTAACAATTAAAGGTTACCGCATGAAAGAAGATTTTCTAGAAACCTTGCAACTCAAACAAAATTTTAGTTTTAACAAATCGGTAAGAATTTGGTCAAAAAACTCGCAAAGCCTAGATGTTTCGGCAGGCGCGTTTGGCATAAAATTCAACGGAAAATTTAACTACGTTTACTCAAACTATGATTTTAAAGAAAGTTTTGAAAAGAAAACCTTCGGCAATGAAATTGTTAGTTTTGAAGAAAACGCCAACAAAAAAGACAATACTTTCTGGGCAACCAACCGACCAATTCCGCTCACAACAGAAGAAAGTCGTGACTACGTGCGCAAAGACAGCATTAAAACGCGCCGAGAATCCCGCCCCTATCTAGATTCTATTGACGCAAAAGAAAACAAATTCAAGTGGCACAGTCCAATCACAGGAATTTCTAAAAAAAATAGTTTCGACAAAAATGAATTTAAATATGATGGGTTGTTGGGCCTTAGTTCATTGAGTTTTAACACCGTGCAAGGCTGGAATCTAGACTCAGGTTTTTCTTATCGCGACTGGAGCAAAAACGAAACCGAAGGTAAATATTGGCAAATAAAAACAGTTTTAAACTACGGTTTTGCCGAACAACGCCTGCGCGGAATCATAGGGTTTTACAATAAATTCAACAACCAAAACTATGCCTATATCAATGTTGGCGGTGGATCATTAATTAGTCAATTCAATGGTAATAATCCTATTTCGCAGTTCGTAAACACCGTTTCGACTTTGTTTTTCAAAGACAATTATGCCAAGTTTTATAACAACGAATATCTTACGACACAATATGGGCAAGACGTTGCAAACGGCATTAATGTAGTTTCGAGCCTAACCTACATGCAACGAAAACCGCTTTTTAACAACACCGATTATGTGACCATAAAAAACGACAAACCCTATTTAAGTAACAATCCGCTAGACCCAAATTCTGACTTATTGCCAGCTTTTGAACCACACCAAATCGCAAAATTTACAATCCTTGGCAAATTTACTTTCAGCAACAAATACATTTCTCGTCCAGATCGAAAACTAAATATTGGCGACGATAAATATCCTACAATATTCATTGGCTACGAAAATGCATTTGCTGCAAGCAACAAAAACTTGAACTACCAATTTGCGTCGGCGCGCATTCGCTATGACTTAATCCTTGGCAACAAAGGCGAAATCGCCACCAACTTCAAGGCAGGAAAATTTTGGAATGCCCAAAACATTTCGTTCATAGATTACAAACATTTTAATGGCAATCAAACCCGAATAGGCACAACCGACCAATATCTCAACGTTTTTAACCTACTGCCGTACTACGCCAACAGCACCAACGACGCTTATACAGAGTGGCACACCGAGTATAATGACAAAGGATTTCTGATGAATAAAATTCCGCTGTTAAATCTCTTAAAAACAAATCTTATACTTGGTTATCACAATCTTGCAGTTCCAAATCGATTGCCATATCAAGAGTTTTCGATTGGACTTGACAACATAGGTTTCGGGAAATTCAAACTTTTGCGACTAGACTATGTTCGCTCATACCAAAACGGTGTTGGCGCAAACGGAATAGTATTTGGACTAAAATTTCTAAACATCATTACCGACTAAATTTATTTTCATGTGCCTAATCCAGCTGCCTTCCCAAAAAAGTAGTTGACAGACCAAGTTTTTTTTGGCTTCCATCTCGTCGGATATGACGAGACCGTTGGTTGTTCTTGAAAACCCAAAAAACTAAATGGTCTGACAACTACTTGTTTTTCCTTTGCATCTGGGGCATGGGCTTTGGTAATCAAATAATATATTGTGCAATCCAAAGTTTTCAACTATTAATAAACACTTCGACTGTACTTCGACTTCGCTCAGTATAAACCTCTCAATGGGACAATTAAAATCCAAACCATTTGACATTAATTGGTCAAAGAATTTAAAACAAAAAAGACACAATACTGAAATATGATTAACTGAAATACCTACGACATCAACTATCCTATAGATTTAACACTGAAAACCTCTGTGGTAAAAAAAGACATACATACTATAAATCAAAATCAAAAATAAAACCCAAAACTTCCTTTAACGGCATGATTTACAGAATTTGGCGTGATATAAGTCCCTCGCCAACTATATTCTATTTTAAAAACCTTAAAAATATTTCCGATACCAACATTATATTCCCAAAAACCATTTTCGGGTGCTTTATAAATTAAACCAGTCGCATTAATTGCTCTGTTTGCATAGGTAATGCTGCCATAAACACCTTTTACGCCAATGGTTTCGCGCCAATTTAGTTTTCGCAAATACGGAACTCTCGAAAAAAGTCGACCACCAAAATTGTGTTGCAACGATATTGTGCCATAGGCATCACTTTCAAATTCATAAAAATTTAGCGTATTAAAAGTGTTTTCGATAGTAAAAAATGTTTGGTTACCAGGTATAATACTCATCAATCCCAACGGAACCGTTCCAAAAGTTTTTCCGAGTTCGGTAATGACATTCAAACGGCCAATAGCACCAATTACAATTGGTTTTTTATAATAAATTTGCACCTTATTATAATTAAAATCGCTGTTTAAAACATTCTTAAATCCATGCGACAAGTTCACAAAAAATCTAGCGTATGGCGCATCTACAAAAGTTCGTTCTACGCCTACGCCTATTGCCTTTCGGTTTGGTGTATACTCCAACATCACATTTGCTTCGGCTTGATTGATCGTGCTTCGTGTAATTCCTCCAGAACCATTTGCGTCTGGCAAGGTTGTGTAGTAAGCCAAACTGAATTTATCAGATGCAGAATTTAGTGTTCTGTGATTTATGCCCACCTCGACCATAAAATTCTTGAATGGTTCGACCTCAACATTCAACGACGTTAATGAAATGTTGCTCAAACTAAAGTTTGCACCTGCAGTAAACAGTGCCGATGATGCAAAACTTCTGCCTAAAACGTCATTAGTAGTTGTGAGGCTCGCACCAAGCTGCTCAACATCTTGCCTGTGCCCGCCCGAGACAATAAAGCGGTGTTTTTTACCAAAAAGCCATTTTCCAGATATACCAAACTTAAATCGTTGGTCTCTAAAACCATACGCCGAGTAGCCTTGAAATCGAAATAAATCATTTCTAGAAAAAAAAGTTCGTCCGCCTACGCGAAGTCGCAACCCCTCAATTTCATTAAAACCTACGGTCGAAAAAAGTGGTCCGTAGTCAAAGCCGTCAAACCTGTAATATCCCGTTCCTAAAATTTGAACAAAAGAATACATTCGCTTGAATTTTTTGACTGTTTTGAGTGTGTCAAGCATTTTGTAAATTCCTTTCTCGTCATTGTTCAGCTTTTCAAAACGGTTACTTTCCCAAAAATCGTCTGGTTTTACAAAAGCCGATTCATCAATATAGTTTACTTCTTCTTTATAAAATGACGCGGGCTTTGATTTGTTAAACTCATGATTTCTAAACATTGTGGTTCGCTTACCATATACACCTTTTGATTTTTCTGATTTATTCAATGCAAAATCGGTCATAATATAATCTCGATCTAACAAAAAAACAGAATCGTTCAAGACATCAAATTCTTGCTCAATATAAATGTCTTTTACCCAATTTATATTGGCACTTTTGGTGGCAGCCATATTAATGGATTTTATTGCCCAGGTGCTGTCACTAACCCAAAAATCGCCTTTGAAAGTCAGCTCGGATTTGCGACGCGGATAATAAACAATGTTATAACACCATTTATTTTTTACGAATGCGCTGTCAGTCAAAACATAATTATAGACGTCGATTCCGGTTTTTGATAGTGGGCTTGTAAACGTTTTGTCAAAAAACTGAATATAATTGTCATAAATGTCATATTCTGCATATAAATCTTTTACAAAACCATCAACACCTTGGCTATTGCCAAGTCCAGAATTCTTGTTGCCCAATAGAAATTCTTTCTTTTTATTGAATTTATTATCGCCGTAAACTTTAGAAATCGATTCATTAATAAAAATTGGCAAATATGTTTTACCGGTTATTTTACTGGTATCCATCTGTTTAAATATAAAATCCATGCCTTTAAAAAGGCGATTTTTCATAAATGCAGAATCAATAGAATTCATATCAAACTCTACTTTTTCATATTTATCCATGGCATATTGCTCGAATTGACGAAGTCCGTTTTTTCGTTTTCGAGCCCAAATTTTGCGTAAAATATCTATAGCAGGATTATTTTTTTTAGAAGTTTTACCTGTATAAATCTTGACTTCGCTGAGCTGCTCATCTTTAGACAGAATTACGTTCATTTGATAGGTTACGGCTTTTTCTAAAACAATATCTACGTCATTATAACCAACAAACGACACGTTTAATATTTTTTGGGTTTGAGCAGATTCAAGATAAAAACGCCCATCTTCATTGGTTATTACCCCATCCGACGTGCCTTTAAAAGCGACAGATGCGTAGCCCACGGGCTTTCTTTTTTCGTCAAGAACTAACCCGCTTACTTTGGTCTGTGCAAATATTTGAATTTGATATAATAAGAAGAGAAATAATAGTTTTTTCATGATATAACGTGCAAACCGAACAACGAAGCGGTATAAATTAAAAAAACTCCAATGTTTAAATAAAGGAGTTTCAAAAATAGTTTTTTAATTTTTTATAAAAGAATTAAAAATATGAATTGCAAAAATATCTGTTAACCGCTATTTATACATCACTTTTTTGACCGCTTTTACAACGTCTTGAGCATTTGGCAACCATTCTTTTAAGAGAGTTGGCGAATATGGCGCTGGTGTATCGGCAGTAGTAATGCGTTGAATTGGTGCATCAAGAAAATCAAAAGCACGCTCTTGAACAATGTAAGTAATTTCTGAAGCAACACTCGCAAATGGCCAAGCTTCTTCAAGAACTACCAATCTATTTGTTTTCTTTACAGATTTTAGAATCGCATCATAATCCATTGGGCGCACGGTGCGAAGGTCAATGATTTCGCATGAAATTCCTTCTTTAGCCAGTTCGTCTGCTGCTATGTGTGCTTCTTTTATGATTTTTCCGAAAGAAACGATTGTTACATCGGTACCTTCTCTTTTGATATCGGCAACGCCTAGCGGAATAATATATTCTTCTTCTGGCACTTCGCCCTTGTCGCCATACATTTGTTCAGACTCCATAAAAATAACTGGGTCGTTGTCACGAATGGCAGCTTTTAGCAACCCCTTGGCATCATAAACTGTTGATGGAACTACAACTTTTAAACCGGGCGTATTGGCAAACCAGTTTTCAAAAGCTTGCGAATGTGTGGCACCAAGTTGACCTGCAGATGCGGTTGGTCCCCGAAAAACCATTGGCATCGGGAATTGTCCTGCAGACATTTGTCGCATCTTGGCGGCATTGTTTATAATTTGGTCAATTCCTACTAACGAAAAGTTGAAAGTCATATATTCGACAATTGGTCGGCACCCGTTCATGGCAGATCCTACTGCAATTCCTGCAAAACCAAGTTCGGCAATTGGTGTGTCTATGACTCGTTTTTCGCCAAATTCGTCGAGCATTCCTTTTGATGCTTTATAGGCACCGTTATATTCGGCAACTTCTTCGCCCATTAAATATACGGTTTCGTCGCGACGCATCTCTTCTGACATTGCTTCGCAAATGGCTTCTCTGAATTGTATAATTCTCATGTTGTTATAAAATCTAATTTTAAAACGCAAAAATAACTATTAAAAATGATATTTTATTGTTTTTTTGCGCAAAAAAAGCCAACATATTGCTGGCTTTTAATGTGTTTTTTGCTTTCTACAGCTTTTCTACCAAGATTTTTTTATACTTGTATAGTAAAGACCTAGCCATTCCTAGATTTCCGTTTACGGCATTTACAGTAGCATAAATCGTGTTTTCGCCATTTGCGGCACTATCAATAATGTTTATTTGAGTTTTGAGTGTTGTCAGAATGTCTTGAAACTCGTCTTTAAGTCCAAGCGCTTGAATGGCTTTCATTTTTGATTTTGCTACTTCAAGGTTGTAAACCCATGCAATTTCTGGATCAAAACTTGGATCGACCGACAACGAGCAGAATGAAATTCCTGATTTTATTTCGATTACTGCTATAGCGATAAATACTGGTATGTATTGTTTCAAATCTTCGCAGAACGATTTTAAGAGATCTAACGGCTTGTTTTGGATTTTCGAGAGTTACTTACTAAGATGATTGGCATCTATTGTTTTTAGTAAAATACCAACTTTAGACAAATCTTCTGTGCCAACAATAATATATTTTTGATCATTCAGTCTCGCACAAACCAACAATAGTTTTTCTGCTCGAATAATAAGTTGATTCATTTTACCAACGTTCATGTCTTCTAACATTTCTGCGCACATTATAGTAATTGCGCTTGACATAGCTGCGAAATTTTCGGCATATTCTAAGGGTGTGCTTTCTAGCAATTCCCCACCATCATCAAAAACTAAAACAAACTTTAAATCGAGATTTTCTTTAAGGTCAACTAAATTAATAAAATTATTATTTTGAGATTGATATCGTATTAAATTAAGATAAACTTAAAATATAATATCAATAAAAATGGGGTTTACCCACTAATTTTTTTGAAAATTAGTCTTGCGAAAGGGGTGGACGCGGAACTCTTGGCATTGCACAAGAAACACTTTTGTTTAAAGCACCACTTTTGTGCAATGACAAAGTGGGAGCAAACGACCCGACCCCGTTTT
>JBDLWE010000092.1:0-10311 GCA_039804445.1 Bacteroidota bacterium
ACCTATGAAGACAAAACACCAAATTGGGACATAGATAGAATTCCGAAACTTGATATTATTATAATGAATATGGCAATTTGTGAGTTTTTGAAATTTCCGTCGATTCCGACAAAAGTAACTATAAACGAATATCTTGAATTGGCAAAAGACTATTCTACGCCTAAAAGCAATATTTTTATTAACGGAATTCTAGATGTTTTGGTCAAAGAAATGACAGCAAGTAACAAAATCAAGAAAATTGGTCGTGGTTTAATGTAAAATATTTTTAAAAATAAATTCAAACAAAAATACAATGGAACAGTTACTGAAGTTTGCACCTTATATTGCAATGATTGCCGTTTTTTACTTTCTAATGATTCGCCCGCAACAAAAACGTGCAAAAACCGAAAGAGATTTTGAAGCATCGTTAAAAGTTGGTGATAGAATTGTGACCAAAAGTGGTATTCACGCCAAAATATCCGAACTTGCTGAAACAACTATTGTTGTAGAAACAATGTCAGGAAAACTAAAAATGGAACGGTCTGCAATTTCTATGGAAATGAGTGCCAAACTAAATGCATCTGTGATTGCCAAAAAATAAAAAGAATAATTTTTAGAATTTAAAAAAGGTCGTAAACATTGTGTTCACGACCTTTTTAGTACCTAACAAATTTACAGCAAGCTATTATTTTTTATTTTTTTTATTTTTTTTCGATCCTTTAGCATTTTTTGATTCTTTTGATTTTTTTACTTTTTTGGGTTTATCTTTTTCATCTTTTTTATTTTTTTCTAATGCAGAAAAATCTGTTGTAGCGGTCAACTCTGCAATTCTCACAATCACTTCCACGGCTTTTTGCATACTTTCTACTGGCAGATATTCATATTTTCCGTGAAAATTGTGACCGCCTGCAAAAATGTTTGGACACGGCAATCCCGTATAACTCAATCTGCAACCATCTGTACCACCACGAATGGGTTTAATGAGCGGTTTTATGCCAAGCTGTTTCATGGCAGTTTCGGCCAAATCGACTATAAATTTGACCGGCTCGACCATTTCTTTCATGTTATAATATTGGTCTTTTATTTCTGTAACCACAATGTCTTTGCCAAATTGCTTGCTAAATTTTTTGTTAAAATGCTTGGTCAAATCGTGAATTAAATCTTTACGCTTTTTGAAAGCTTTTGCATCAAAATCTCTGATAATCAACTCTAAAACAGTTTCTTCTATTGATCCTTTCAAGTGATGCACATGAAAAAAACCGTCGTAACCTTTGGTTTCTTGTGGAATTTCTTTGGCTGGAAGTTTCGTAATAAAATCATTAGCAATCAGCATAGAATTTATCATCTTGCCCTTTGCATAACCTGGGTGAACAGACTTTCCTTTGAAAGTAATTTTAGCCGAGGCGGCATTAAAATTTTCATATTCTAATTCACCAATTTGGCTGCCATCCATTGTATATGCCCATTGTGCGCCAAATTTTTTGACGTCAAATTTGTCAGCACCACGTCCAATTTCTTCGTCGGGTGTGAAACAAATTTTTATTTTTCCGTGTTTGATTTCTGGGTTTTGAATAAGAAATTCCATTGCAGAAACTATTTCTGTAAGTCCGGCTTTATCGTCAGCTCCTAATAAAGTTGTACCGTCTGTGGTGATAATGGTTTGCCCTTTATATTGCAATAAATCTTTGAAATAACTTGGCGATAAAATAATATTTTGTTCAGCATTCAGCACAATGTCCATGCCGTTATAGTTTTCTATAATTTGTGGTTTTACATTTGCGCCTATGAAATCTGGTGTGGTGTCGTAGTGAGAAACAAAACCGATGGTAGGTACTTCATGTGCGACATTTCCAGACAATGTTGCCATGACATATCCATTTCGGTCTTTTGTTACTTGGGTCATGCCTATTGCTTTTAGCTCTTTGACCAACAAATTAGCAAGTTTGTGTTGTTTTATGGTGCTTGGTGTGGTGCCAGAATTTGGATCAGATTCTGTATCGATAATAGCGTAGCTTATAAAGCGGTTGATAAGATGTTGCATTGAATGTTATTTTAATGTAAATTTATTGTTAGCAAATTTAATCATAAAAACAATAAGTCAATGTTAAGTTTTTGCTGGTAGAATAATGTCAACTTCATTTAAAAAAAAATTTGCTGTAACTGCTAATAAAAAAATTAGTAAACAATATTTTTTGTTAATTTTGCCACAGCAGGTCGCCTTATCGATTTGTTGAAAAACAAATAGGAAAGTCCGGACACCACAGAGAAGCATAGCGGGTAACGCCCGTCGGTTTGGTCAGAAATGACTAGATCAGGACAAGTGCAACAGAAAGTATGTACAGATAATGCTGTAGTGAAACCAGGTAAACTCTATGCGGTGCAATTTCAAGTATATCGGCTTTTAAGAGCTTCTCGCTCGCTGTCGAAGGGTAGAAAGATAGATCTCGTTGGTAACAAAGGGACCAGATAAATGATAAGGTATTGCTTTTCGAGGCAAGAACAGAATCCGGCTTACAGACCTGCTTTTTTATAATTCAGAATTTACTGCATAATAATTTTCAATATTCTTCGGTTTGTTCTGTATCGTTTTTGACTTCGTTATCTAGATTTGACTCGATTTCAAAAAACGAAAATATAGAACCTCCATAAACTTTTTTGAAAGAAAAATTAATCAAATGATCAAGTTTTGTATATTTTGAATGCTCGATAACCATCATCCCAGCTTCGTTTAGAAGTTCTTTTTCAAAAATATTGATTACAATTTTCTCAAAAATTTCTTGAGGCAAAGCATACGGTGGATCGGCAAAAATAATGTCATAACTATTTTTGTTTTTATTCAAAAACTGAAAAACGTCTGCCTTTATAGCCGCAATACTAAAGTCATATTCGTCGGCAACTTGCTTGATAAATTTTATGCAACCAAAGTCTTGGTCAACGCTCGTGATATTCTCTGACCCGCGACTCGCAAACTCAAAACTAATGTTGCCCGTTCCTGCAAAAAGATCCAAAATTTTGAGGCCATCGAAACTAAAATGATTGCCCAAGACATTAAACAACGCCTCTTTGCTCATGTCAGTAGTAGGCCGAACAGGAAGGTTTTTTGGCGGACTTATGCGTCGCCCCTTGAATTTTCCAGATATAATTCTCATGAGTTTAGCATTATAAAATGTTCTCGATTTGTATGCGCATCAAAAGTGTTCTGTTTTTCTAAAATACTGACGTCTAGCATATCAACATGCCGAACGTATTTGAAAGCCATTTTAAAAAAATCACTTTCTTGAGATACATTTCCTAAAAGTCGAAGCTCGACATGCTCGGTATTCAGCCCTAGTTGTTCGGCAGTAAAAAGCACATAATATATAAAATCGGCAGCAGTAGCAATTTCAAAACTATTAAAAAGCAACAGTTTTTGATTTTCGGCAACCATCAGCTCAAAACTTTTTTTACCGAAGTGACAATACACTTGTTTCTCGAGCTTGTTTTTGCTGATTTCCAGTAGTTTATCGACCAAAACTGATGTTGAGTGCTTGAACACACACTGCTCAAACTGCTCTAACAAAAAGTTGTTTAAATTGGCAAATGGCACAAAAACATTGTTTATTTCATGGTTTTTTAGGGCATCAAACGCAAAAGAATCTGTGTCAAAAACCTTGCTGCTGTATTGCAAATAACTCGCAAGATAATCTTGGTCAAAAAGCGATTGTGGCACAAAAGTTTGCCATGCGTTTCGGTGCAAAATTAGCACCGAATCATAGTTTTTGGTCAATTCGTGATTGTCCAAAAATGCTTTCCAATACAAATCTTCGACTTTTTCTGACGTATTGAGTGTTGCAAAATCAACATTTTTGACCACGTCAATTTTGTTGGTGAACGTGTTTTTTACGGCAAACCCAAAACCATCTAACCCGATTTCGAGAATCAGTTGTCGGTAGTTTTTTTGAGTAATGTCGGTTTGCTGGTTCATAAAAAAATTCTGTTTTGCAAAACTACATTATTTTTTGAGAATTTTATTTTTTTAGAAGCGTAAACATTTGGCGTTTTTTCTAGTTGTGTCCCGCTGGCTTTTCCTATCTTTTTTTTAATTTGTCGCACCTCGACTGCGCTCGGTGTGACAAATTAAATAAAAGGATATTCCCTGCCATCGGGGCTAGGCGACCACTTTTGTCTTTTTTTTGAAGTTTTACAAGATTATTTACAATTTTAATTTCAATAAACAAAACTAAAAATAAGTAAGGTTATGATTGTCAAATTTTTACAAACTTGGTTAGCGGTGTCTGCGCGTTAGGGCGTTAGCGGAAATCCTTTGTTGGGGTTTTGCCACCTCGACGGTTATACCGATGGCAAAACCCCAACAAAGATTGAGAGCGGAAGCCCGGCGTGCTCTCCGCGGCAGCGGCCGCACGCAACGCCCAAAAAATCAGGAAGGTATTTTGAGCAAATAAATTTGAAAAAAACTATCTTTACCGCATGACAGCTGCCAGTTTTTATAGTCTTTTGATTCGCGAATTTAGTTTTGAACCGACTGCAAAACAAAACATTTTTTTTCAGCAAATTGCCGATTTTTTGACCAATGACAATCCAGACGAAATTTTTGTGCTCAAAGGCTACGCAGGTACAGGAAAAACCACGGTGGTTTCTACGATTGTGAACAACTTGGTGCAAATACAGAAAAAATATGTGTTGCTTGCGCCCACGGGTCGCGCCGCTAAGGTTATTGCCAACTATGCTCAGAAACCAGCGTTTACGATTCATAAAAAAATTTATTTCCCTAAAAAATCTAGCGGCGGTGGCGTGAGTTTTACGACGCAACAAAACAAGCACCGCAACACTATTTTTATAGTCGACGAAGCATCTATGATTTCTGACGTGAACACTGAATCAAAAATGTACGAAAATGGCTCGCTGCTAGACGACCTTATCAAGTATGTGTATTCGGGCAACAATTGCAAAATGATTCTTATTGGCGACACGGCGCAGCTTCCGCCTGTTCACCTTGATATTTCGCCAGCGTTGAACACCGACACGCTGGATTTGAATTATCAAAAAAACGTGAAACATATCGAGCTAGATGAGGTGATGCGCCAAGCAGAGAAATCGGGAATTTTGTACAACGCCACCGAACTTCGCGAGGTTTTGAAAGAAAGTTTTATAACCAATTTTAAATTTAATATAAAAGGTTTTAAAGATATTGTGCGCCTGACTGATGGTTATGACATTCAAGACGCAATAAACACGGCATACAGCAATTATTCTATTGAAGATACTGCTTTTATAGTGAGAAGTAACAAGCGCGCAAATGCTTATAATCAGCAAATTAGAACCAAAATTCTTGATAAAGAATCTGACTTGTCGACAGGTGATTTTTTAATGGTTGTAAAAAACAACTATTTTTGGCTCAAAGAAACCGATGTTGCAGGTTTTGTGGCAAACGGCGACATTGTTGAAGTTTTAGAAATTTTTGGGTTTATGGAAATTTATAGCTTTAAATTTGCAAAAGTGAAAATTAGGATGGTTGATTATCCGAACCAAATTCCGTTTGAAACCGTGCTTTTGATGGATACTATCACGAGTGAATCGCCGTCGTTAACGTTTGACGAAACTAACAGATTGTATCAAGAAGTGATGAAAGATTATGAAGGCATGACCAAGTTTAATGCCTTTAAGAAAGTAAAAGAAAATGAATATTTTAATGCCCTGCAAGTCAAATTTTCTTATGCCATTACGTGTCACAAATCACAAGGTGGACAGTGGAATACCGTTTTTGTAGAGCAACCCTACTTGCCCGACGGAATTGACAGAGATTATATTAGGTGGCTTTACACGGCAATTACAAGAGCCAAAGACCGACTGTATTTGATTGGTTTTAAGGATGATAGTTTTGATTTAAACTAATTTTTAGAGATAAAAAATGACTGACTTGCAACAAAAAGAACAGCTCATAAAATTGGCTCATGCCAGAATGCCGTTTGGCAAATATAAAAATTGGTCGCTTATAGATTTGCCAGAATATTATTTGGTTTGGTTCAAAAACAAGGGTTTTGCTGCGGGGCAACTTGGTGAGCAGCTTCAACTAATTTATGAACTAAAGTTGAATGGATTAGAAGAAATCTTAAGAACAATAAAAACACAAAATCCGAAATAGTAACAAAACGCTAGAATTTTCCCCCGACTATAAAAACAAATTTTGAATTAAATAACAAATCGATGTTCAAAAAAATAATTTTTATAGTTTTAATATTATCGGTCACTAATGCGGCTATTGCACAAAAAAAAACAGGCAGAGATAGCGCGATGTTTTATAAAAAAGTACAGAAGTTTTCAAAAAAGAACAAGTTCAGACAGCAAGTGTATAAGTTGATTTTTGAACCAATTGATACTGCGAAAACCAATCTAATTTTACGTCCTAAAAAGCAATCGCTAAAAAAATATAGCGGAAAAACAATTCGTTTCATAAATATAGTAACGCTTGATCCGTTTGGATATTCGGTTTCGGACACAACCCGAAAACCAAGTGATTGGGCAGAACGTCTTGGTAATAGGTTTCACTTAAAAACCAAAAAAAACACCGTCAAAAACTTAATATTATTGAAAGTCAATCAACAGTTAGATTCGTTGTTAGTAGAAGAGTCTGAAAGGCTTTTGCGCACACAACGATATATAGCAAGTGTTACTACCGAGGTAAAATTTGTTAGTAAAAACAAAGATTCTGTAGATGTGTTTTTTAGAGTTTTTGACTCGTGGAGTTTTATTCCGTCGGCAAGTGCAGATTCTGATCAAACAACAATTGAAATAAATGAACGAAATTTTCTAGGTCTAGGACATAAAACCGACAACACATTTGTACACAGATTTTCAGATTCAAAAAAAGCATATAACCTTAACTACATTGTACCTAATTTTAAAAACACGTTTATAAAATCGGCATTAAATTATCAAATAGATTTAAACGATAATTACAAAACAAACCTTTCTATTGAACGAACATTTTTTTCGCCACTAACAAAATGGGCAAGTGGTGTGAATTTTGAGCAGCAATTTTTAAGAGATTCTATTTCAGATTCAAATAACAATACGGTTTTACAAGACTTCAAATTTAATATTCAGGATTATTGGGTTGGGCATTCGTTTAGATTTCGCGACAGCAAAAAAGTCAATGATAGATTAACAAACCTGATAGTCAGTGCACGCTTTTTTAATAGAAATTATTTGCAAAAACCATCAATTCAATTTGATAGCATTGGTTATTTTGAATCAGAAAATTTATTTTTGGGTGCAGTTGGTATATCCTTTAGAAAATTTGTTAGAGATAAATATATTTTCAATAGTGGTATAATAGAAGATGTACCGATTGGAAAAGTAGTTGGATTTACGGCTGGCCTTTTAAACAAAAATCAAACCAGCAACCTTTACATTGGTGGTCGATTTTCGACGGGTGATTATTTTAGATTAGGATATTTAAGTTTTAATGTTGAAGTAGGCAGCTACTTTGCAAATTCAAAATCAAAACAATCTGCATTTACAATTCAAGGAAATTATTTCACAAATTTGATAAGTATTAAAAACTGGAAACTTAGACAATTTATAAAACAAAACGTCACTATTGGTGGTGATCGACTAAATTTTAGTCCAGATTTATTAACCATAAATGGTCAAAACGGCATAAGTGGTTTTGAAAGCAATTTGATTGGCACTCAAAAATTTGTTTTTACAATTCAAACACAATTTTTTACACCATATCGTTTTATTGGGTTTAGATTAAATCCTTTTATTGATTTTGCAATTGCTGGTTTGGGGGATGCACAAAGCAATCTTTTGAAAAATAGTTTCTATAAAAAAATAGGTATCGGACTAATCATCAATAACGATTATTTGGTTTTTAGTGCCTTTCAAATTTCGCTGTCGTACTATCCGAATATGCCACCGTTTGGCGAAAATATTTTTAAAACCAATGCATTTCGATCTTCTGACTTTGGATTTCAAGATTTTGAGTTTGGCAAACCACAAACAATCTCATTTAGATAATGAACATTTTGTATGCATAAACCTGCTAAAATAATTTTTTTATAGTACATTTGATTACTTTTTAAAATTAAAAAATGCATCAATATCATTTCAAAAAAATATTATTTTTATTATTTTTAACAACTTTACTTTTCGGGCAAAAACCAATAAAACCAACATCAGGAGAAATTTTTAATAAACTTCAAAAACTTAATTTTGTTGGTTCTGTACTTTATGTGGCTGCGCACCCTGACGACGAAAACACACGATTAATTTCGTATTTGGCAAACGACACCAAGGCACGAACAGGATATTTGTCACTAACCCGTGGCGATGGCGGTCAAAATTTGATTGGTCCTGAATTACGAGAAATGCTTGGCGTTATAAGAACCCAAGAACTTATAGAAGCCAGAAAAATCGACGGTGGCGAACAATTTTTTTCTCGTGCCAACGATTTTGGGTATTCAAAAGTACCGTCAGAAACATTTGCAATTTGGGACAAAGAAATGGTTTTGAGCGACTTGGTATGGCAAATCAGAAAATTTCGACCAGACGTTATCATCAACAGATTTGACCATCGCTCTCCTGGCACAACTCACGGGCACCATACCGCATCGGCAATGTTAAGCATGGAAGGTTTCAATATTGCAGGCGACCCAAAATCGTTTCCAGAACAACTACAGTTTGTAAAACCGTGGCAACCAACACGAGAATTTTTTAACACGTCGTGGTGGTTTTATGGCTCTAAAGAAAAATTTGATGCTGCCGATAAAACCAATTTACTAGCCCTGCAAATAGGCAGTTACTATGAAACTTTGGGCAAATCAAACCAAGAAATTGCAGCGTTGAGCCGCAGTTGTCATCAATCTCAAGGATTTGGCAGCACAGGTTCGCGTGGCAACGAAACCGAATATCTAGAACTAATTGCTGGTATAATGCCAAACAACAAATCAAATATTTTTGATGGTATTGACACCACTTGGGATCGCATCAAAAACGGAAAGCCAATAGGCGTATTGATTGAAAAAATTATTAAAGACTATGATTTTAACAACCCGTCTGCTTCGATTTCTGAGCTTTTAAAAGTTTACAATTTGGTTCAAAAAATTGATGACGACCATTGGAAGGACATTAAATCCAACGAAATTAAGCATTTAATAAAGAGCTGTGCAGGTTTGTTTTTTGAGGCGACTGCCGACAAAAATGAAGTGACCACAAACGAGACTCTAAAAATCAAATGCGAGATAATCAACCGGTCTGATATTGATATCAAACTGTTGAACATAAAAATTGAACCATCAAATGTTGTTTCAGAGCAGAATCTATCTTTAAAAAACAACGAATCAAAAACAATTTCGCTAGAAAGTAAAATTGCAGATAACATAAAACTCACCGAACCTTATTGGCTTTCAGAGCCTGCAACAGTAGGAATGTACAATGTTTCAAATCAACAAAACATTGGTATTCCGGACATTTTGCGAGAAATAAAAGTGGTTGCCTTCATCAAAATTGACGATACAATTTTAGAATTATTAGAAAATGTGGTTTTCAAAAAAAACGACGAAGTAAAAGGCGAAGTTTATAAACCACTTGACATTGTTCCAGATGTTTCTGTAAATTTTGTAGACAACGTTGGTGTTTTTTCTAAAAACAAAAAGAAGAACATTGCTATAAAAGTACTTTCAGCAATTGATAATTTAGACGCTAATCTTGAAATAAAACTTCCAAATGGTTGGCAAGTTTCGCCAAATTTAATTGCTGTAAAAATTATTAAAAAAGGTGAGGAGCAATTATTTAATTTTGAAATTATAACAGAAAATAGCGCACAAGATTGCACAGCAAAAGCAATTTTAAAAACAAAAGAAGGCAAAATTTTTAACCAACAAAAAATTAATATTAACTATGCACACATCAGCAATCAGCAAATTCTGAAACCTGCCGAAGCAACATTTTTGGCACTTGATATAAAACTTGCGAACCGAAAAATTGCATACATCGAAGGTGCCGGAGATGAGGTTCCAAAATATTTACTACAAATGGGTTGCGATGTATCAATTTTGAAACCAGAGAACATCACTCCCGCATATATGTTGAATTTTGACGTTGTAATTACAGGAATTCGTGCCTACAATACTGTCGATCTTTTAGATAAAAAGCAGCAAATTCTTTTTGATTTTGTACAAAAAGGCGGCACCATGATTGTACAATACAATACTATGGGCAAATTTGTAACCAAAGATATTGCACCTTTCCAAATAAAAATTTCTCATGACCGTGTTACAGAAGAGATTGCCGAGGTTCGGTTTCTGCAACCAAATCATTCTGTTTTGA
>JBDLWE010000093.1:0-4478 GCA_039804445.1 Bacteroidota bacterium
GCCAATCGATGAGCAATCACAATCGAAGTTCGATTTTTTGTGATGGTTTCTGTGGCGTTTTGAATCAATTCTTCGCTGTAAGTATCTATAGATGAGGTTGCTTCGTCTAAAATCAGAATGCTCGGATTGCTAACAAAAGCCCGCAAAAAAGCTATCAATTGTCGTTGACCTGACGATAACATTACACCTCGTTCTTTTACATTATAATCGTAGCCGTCGGGCAAACTCATTATAAAATCATGAACGCCAATTTTTTTGGCAGCAGCCAATACTTGTTCTTTGGAAATATCTGAATTTCCGAGTGTTATGTTGTTATAAATGGTATCAGCAAACAAAAAAACATCTTGCAAAACCACCGCAATTTGCACCCTAAGTGAGTCCAATGAATAATCTTTTATGTTTTTTCCATCGATAAAAATTGTTCCTGAATTGATTTCGTAAAAACGGTTTAACAAATTAATAATCGTCGATTTTCCTGCACCAGTCGAGCCGACAATAGCAATAGTTTCGCCTGCATTTACCTGTAAATCAATGCCTTTTATCACTTCTTCGTTGTCAATATACGAAAAACGAACTTGATTGAACTCGATATTTCCTTTAAAAATTGGAGCTTCAACTGTGCCAATATCCTGAATTTGATCTTTGGTATCGATAATGTCAAAAACCCGATTGGCGGCAATCATGCCCATTTGCATTTCATTAAACTTGTCAGCTATTTGGCGTAACGGATTAAACAACATTCCGATGAACATGGTGTAGGTAAAAATTGCGCCAAAGGTAGTGGTTGTATCGCCTTGCAAAATACGAACACAGCCATACCAAACCACAAAACCTAGCGTAAGCGAAGAAATAATGTCGGCAATGGGGAAGAAAACCGAGTTGTAGAAAATGGTTTTAATCCAGGCTTTATTATGCTTTTCGTTTATATAACTAAATTTTTCGGCTTCAATATTTTCGCGGTTAAAAAGCTGAACGATTTTCATGCCCGTAACGCGTTCTTGCACAAAGGTGTTCATATTGGCAATTTGAAGACGAACTTCCTCGAAACCAACTTGCATTTTTTTTTGAAAAACTCGTGTGAAAATCAACAAAATTGGCATGAACAGCACAACAATTATTGACAATTTCCAGTTGATATAAAACATAAAACCAAGGGTTACAACCATTTTGACGAGGTCGGAGCCAATCATAAAAAGTCCTTGGCTAAATATTTTAGCTATAGATTCGATATCAGAAACTGTGCGGGTAACTAACTGACCTACAGGTGCGTTGTCAAAATATTTCATTCTGAAAGACAACATGTGCTCAAAAAGTTTGACGCGAATATCACGAACAATGTCTTGACCCAACCAATTTGCCCAAAACACAAAATAAAATTGCGAAACAGTTTCTAGCATCAAAACAACTGCCATGGCAGATACATAAAACAAAAGTCCGTTTTCGTCTTTGGTAACAATATATTTATCAACAGTTTGCTTGAGCAAATATGGGCGATAGGCCGCAAAAACAGATAGCGAAATTGCCCACAATATAATGCTGTTGAAACGAAATTTATATGGTTTTGTATAAACCATAATTCGTTTAAAGACGCTTGTATTAAAGGCAGTTGCTTTCATTTTTTATAAAAAGTCGTATTCAATTTTTGTTAAATAAAGTCCGCATGCAGGCACAGAAAATCCAGCTTTTTGACGACTTTTGTCCAAAATTATTTGATTAAATTGTTCTAAAGTAATTTTATATATACCAACATTTATTAGGGTTCCGACAATCGACCGCACCATATTTCGTAAAAAGCGATCGGCAGTTATTGTGAATATTATATCGTTTTTGGTTTGGACAAAATGTGCTTTATAGATTTTACATTCAAATGTATTGACGTCTGTATGTGTTTTAGAAAATGACTCAAAATCAGTATGATCAAATAAAATTTGCGCCGCTTGATTCATCAAATCGACATCAATTTTTTTTTGTAGAAACCAACTTTGATAGGTTTTAAAAACATTTTTTTGTTGATGAATGTGGTATTCATATGTTCGTTTCCTTGCAGAAAAACGTGCATGACCGTCGTTTGAAACTTCAAAAATATTTTGAATGGCAATGTCTTCGGGCAAAAAAGAGTTTAGCTTTGAAACTGTTTTTTGGATTTCAGTAATTTCCGCAATATCAAAATGAGCAAACATTTGCTTAGCATGCACACCTGTATCTGTGCGACCGGCTGCAACTAACTCGATAGGTGAATTTAAAATCCTTTGAAATGCATTAGTCAAAACCTCTTGCACCGAAACAGCATTGGGCTGTGCTTGCCAACCGTGATAATGTGATCCGTTATAAGAAAATTCAATAAAATATCGCATTAAATTTCGAGAATTATAAAAACAAAGGTAGGCTTTTTTAAGGACTTTTTTTTATTATAACTTACTTCAAAAACCCTATTTTTGCAAAACAATATTCTTAATAAATGACAAAAATATTACTGCTGTCAGATACGCATAGTCACATCGACGACACAATCATAAAATATGTCAACCTTGCCGACGAAGTTTGGCATGCGGGCGATATTGGCAGTTTGCAAGTTACAGATATTATCAAAAAACTTAAACCACTTCGAGCAGTTTTTGGAAACATTGACGACGATAAATGCCGATTGGAATTCCCACTACACAATCGTTTTTTTTGCGAAAACGCTGAAGTTTGGATTACGCACATTGGCGGTTATCCTGGAAAATATAATCCAAAGATCAAATCAGAATTAGAACAAAATCCGCCAAAACTATTCATTTGTGGGCATTCTCATATTTTGAAAGTGATTTTTGACAAAAAAAATAATTTTCTTCACATGAATCCTGGCGCGGCGGGCATTAGCGGTTTTCATCAAATAAGAACAATGCTTCGTTTTGTGGTCGATGGAGATAAAATTAAGGATTTAGAAATTGTTGAAATTGGTAAGAAAGTTTAAAGGTTTTAAGTTTTGAACGTTTAAATGTTGATAATGTTTAGCCACGATTTAACTGAAGAAAAATAAACAAAATCTTAATCATCACAACTTTGCGTCCCTTGCGACTTTTGCGGTTTATTTGAATAATCTAAATAAATCTAGTTTCGAGTGCAAGTGAATCATCAAAATTAAAATAAAAAAACCCAAAACTTTCGAATTGGGTTTTCTTCACACTAATAAACTAAGTTCATAGGTTTATCTCAATCTGTCTGCAGATTTTACAAGATCTTCATCTTTTTTGATGGCTTTGTTGGCCAAAACCAACAATACGATAGCAACAATAGGAAGAAACATCCCAATACCCTTCTTAGAAATTGCAGCAACTTCTCCAGATAAGTTTAGCGAACGATAAGCAAATAAACCTAACAAAATTAAATTTAAAATTATTATAAATCTGTTATAAACAAATTGATTGAGTCTTTTTTTAAACGAAATTAAACTCATTACTGTTATAGTAGCAGCTGCGCCAAACAATATTTGGTACAACAACTCTTTCATAAAATAAAATTTTTCTGTTTTATCATGCCAAAGCGGAAACACAAACGGCAAAATACCAATTGCTAAAAAAACCAAAATTAAATATACTGATTGAATTCGTGCAAACATACTTGTAATTTGTTACAAAAATAAAATATAATTTCAGAACAAACTATTGTTTTCTAAAATAAATCCTTATATTTGCTAGATAATTCACAGATCTTTCTCAAAAAGATTATAAGTCACTGACCTATTACATACTACACATTTTACTTTAATTCAAAAAACAATACATGTTTGACAGTACTTCGTTAAAACAAATGAAGCTAACCGAATTGCAAGAAATTGCAAAATTAGCAAAAACTATTAAATATTTTAATGTAAAAAAAGATAATTTAATTGCTCTTATTTTAGAAGAACAGTCAAATTCTGATAGTAAAAACATTAAAAATCCCTTGGTTGCAAAATCAACCGAAAAAATCAAGACAACTTCGCGTCAGCAAAAAGTTAGTCAAACTAGCATAAAAGCAGATACAGAAATACCTGTGACCAACGAAACAAATTTATTTTCAGATTCAGCAGATTCTGACAAAAATGAAGTTGCACGCATCGCAAACGAAAAAAAAGTCGTCAAGTTTAACAAAGCCAAATACGAAAGCAAAGTCCAGAAAGCAATGGAAAAAGCAGCGCTTAATTCGGTTTCTGAAGAAAAAACAGATGACGTTACAGAAATTTTCGAAACACAAAATATTAAAGCGTCTGAAATTGAAAATCAATCTGACCAAATTGTAGACGCAAATGTTGAGGCAATTGTCCCGAAAATAAATCCTGTTCATAAAAACCAAAATCAGGTTCAAAAAAATCAGCAAAACGGCAATCAAAATAACGCCAACCAAAATAATGCAAATTTTAAAGCCAAAAAATCAAACCCTCGAGATTCAGATTTCGAGTTTGACGGAATCATCGAAAGCGAAGGCGTTCTCGAAATGATGCCCGACGGTTACGG
>JBDLWE010000094.1:0-7186 GCA_039804445.1 Bacteroidota bacterium
TCGAAAATCTAATTCGCATTTTCGGGAAACTGATTGCGACCATTTCAAGTAAATTATCGAAATTTATGGCGGTTGCTTGCTGCATTTCAGACGCAGTTGCAAAATCTTTTTTAAGTCCACCACCGTACCAAAGATAACTATCGACGTTTTGCCCCAGAAGCGTAATTTCTTTAAAACCTTTGTCTTGCAAATCTTGAATTTCTGCCATGATGCTCTGTGGCTCTCGACTGCGCTCACGCCCACGAGTAAAAGGCACCACACAAAATGTGCACATATTGTCGCAACCACGAGTTATCGAGACTAGTGCAGTAATGCCGTTGCTCATCAACCGAACGGGCGAAATATCGCCATAGGTTTCGTCTTTAGACAAAATAACGTTTATGGCGTCACGACCTTCCTGAACTTCTTGTAGCAAATTTGGTAAATCTTTATAGGCATCTGGACCCACGACCAAATCAACAATTTTTTCTTCGTCTAGAAATTTTTCTTTCAAACGCTCTGCCATACAACCCAAAACGCCAACCTTCATTTTTTTGTTAGTTCGTTTTACGGCATTATATTTTTCTAATCTTTTTCTAATCGTTTGTTCGGCCTTGTCTCTTATAGAACAGGTGTTTATAAGCACCAAATCTGCTTCTTCAAGCACAGTAGTTGTGTTGTAACCATTATTGGCCAGAATAGATGCCACAACTTCTGAGTCAGAAAAATTCATGGCACAGCCATAACTCTCAATAAAAAGTTTTTTTGTGTTTGTGTTTTTATGTTCTAAAACCAAGTTTTCGCCTTGTTGTTCTTCGATGTGTTTCATAGTCAATATCCGTAGGCAAATATAATACAATTTCAAAAAATATGACAAGTTGTCAGTTATGTTTTTTGTCGTAATTTTTGTTAAAATAAATTAGGTTTTTATTTAGGCGTTGCGCGCGTCCGCCGCGGCGGAGAGCGCGCCCAAGCTGTTCGCTATATCTTTTTTGAGGTTTTTGCCCATCTGTAAACCGTCGAGTGGGCAAAAACCTCAAAAAAGGATGCCGCTACCATCTTTAACGCTCAGAAACCGTTGACCTAGTTTACAAATACTGCTAGTATGAAATAAAAAAATCCAAAAGAACCTTCAGATTTTGTGTATTTATAAAACGATTTTTTTGTTACAAATTATTAATTAACAATCGCAGATTTCTGAGATATTGGTAACAGCAAAACTGGTCAACGGCCTCACCAGCGTTAGGTGTTGAGCGGAAATCCTTTTTTTTATTTTTGTCCCTCGACTGCGCTCGGGATGACAAAAATAAAAAAAAGATTGAGAGCGGAACACCGGCGCGCTCCCCGCCGCGGCGGGCGCGCGTAACGCCCAAAAAAGTCAATAAAATTTTTACTCAATCCAAACTTCGTAAATCTAACTTCGTAAATCGTACCTCTAAAATCGTATTTCTAAAAATGCCAACGTTTAAAGGCTTCCATGGCAGCATAATCGGCAAAGCCAAGGTCATGAAACTTGTTGGCAGTGGCTTGGTTTCTTTCTTCGACCCGAACCCAAAACTCGCGAGAATCGTCGCCCTGAAACATCACACCGTCTTTTTGAGATTGATGATAAAAAATGGCGGTTCGCTTGCGCAAAACCTGCGCAGGGCTCATGGGTACGGCCATATCTATTTCGTGTAATTCCCACTCGTGCCAGGCGCCACGGTAGAGCCACACCCAACAATCGTTCATAAAAGGTTGTGGTTTCAAGATTTTTAGGGCGCCAAAAAGCGCATCGAGACAAACCTTGTGTGTGCCGTGCGGATCGGCCAAATCGCCTGCAGCATATATTTGATGGGGTTTTATTTTTTCGATAATTTTGCACATCATTTGCACGTCTAAATCTGAAATTGGGTTTTTCTTGATGGTTCCAGTTTCATAAAAAGGAAGGTTCAAGAAATGAACATTGTCGTCTGCAATGCCCATAAAACGTGTTGCGCCAATAGATTCTTTTTGACGAATTAAACCCTTGAGGTTGCGAAGTTCTTGAATATCAATTTGATTGTTTTTTTCGTGATTGATAAAGTTTGTTATTTTGCTATATGTCTTGTTATCAGCGTCGAGCGACAGGCCAACTTCGGCAAATTTCAGGGCTTCATAATTTGGTACGGCAATGTTGCCCGAGGTTTGATAAACCACGTGCACGTCGTGACCTTGGGCAACAAGTCTGTCAAAGGTGCCACCCATAGAAATGACGTCGTCGTCTGGGTGCGGACTAAAAATAATGACTCGTTTGCGTTCAGGAGTTGAGCGTTCGGGTCGTTTTTGGTGGTCAGAATTTGGTTTTCCGCCTGGCCAACCCGTTATGGTATGTTGCAGGCGGTTAAACATTTTTATGTTAAGGTCATAAGCAGTACCTTCAATAGAAAGTAGATTTTCCATGCCGTGTTCAAAGTAGTCTTTGTCGGTAAGTTTTAGAATTGATTTTCCGGTTTTTTCGCAAAGCCAAACTACTGCTTTTGCAATCAAATTTTCTGTCCAATCGCAGGCATCAACCACCCACGGTGTGCTAATTCGGGTTAGTTGCGACGCGGCTTCGGTGTCGAGCACAAAGGTTGTTGCAGGGTGATTTTGTAGGTAAGTGGCTGGTTTTTTTGACGAGATTTCGCCTTCGATTGTTTTATTGATCACAGGTGCTTTGTTTTCGCCCCAAGCCAATAGCACAATTCTTTTGGCTTCAAAAACAGTCGCAATGCCCATTGTTATTGCCTTGGTAGGCACATTGGCAATGCCAAGAAACGATGGTGCAGCATCGCTGCGGGTCAAATGGTCTAGCGTAACAATTCGGGTGGTTGAGTTAAAATGCGAGCCGGGTTCGTTAAAACCAATGTGAGCCGTTCGACCAATTCCGAGTAACTGAAAATCGATGCCGCCGTAGGATTTGATTTTTTCTTCGTAGTCAATACAAAATTTTATGCTGCTTTCTACGTCAAGATTTCCTACAGGAATATTAATGTTTTCGGGTAAAATATCGATATGATCAAACAAATATTGATGCATGAAATAATGATAACTCTGTACATTATCTTTTTCCATAGGCAGATATTCATCTAGATTAAAACTCAGGACGTTCTTGAAACTCAATCCCTCGTTTTTATGCAATTGAATGAGTGCTTCGTAGACTTTTATTGGTGAAGAGCCCGTTGCCAAACCTAGTACAAAGGTTTCGTTTCGGGATTGTTTTTCTTTTATTAACGATGCAATTTCATTTGCTACAGCTTTCGATCCATCGACCGAGTTATTGAAAATCACGTTATGAATTTTTTCAAAACGATCATTTTCGTATTTACCTGGTTTAATGTAAGATAGGGCAGAAGTTGTGGTCATAATTTTTAGATATTTTATGATTTGAATTGCAAAGATATAATGATTTTGAGAATAGATGTATTATTTTGCATTATTTTATTATAAATCGCAAAATAATGCAAAATAATGCAATTTTAGTAAACATTTATACCCGCCTTGATGAATGGATTAAGTCTTGAATCGTCTGGTTTTAAATCAGAAATAATAGCATATATTTGATTAAGTTCACAGACAGAGTGGGGCATTTTGGTGTTTAATTTTTCTGATGTTACCATCGTTATAACTTTTTCTGTGGCTTGAATCATTGCTTTTTTGACAACAGACACTTCATAGCCAGTTTCGGTAAGTCCAATCTCTTCGTTTATAGAGCTAGCACCCAAGAAACAAAGGTCTGCTTTGATGTTTGACAAAAACTGAATGACGTCAAGACCAATAGTTACCATTGCATTTTTTTGCATTTTTCCACCAATAAAAATCAGTTCGATATTAGGGTGTTGGGATAGTTCGATCGCAATTGGCAGACTGTACGTATAAATGGTGATTCGAAGATTAAGCGGTATTAATCTGGCAAATACCAAATTTGTAGTCCCACCGCTTATAATAATGACTTGCCCGTCTTGCAACAGTGATATTGCTTTGTTGGCAATAGTGATTTTTTTGGACTCGTTTGCTATAAAAACCTGGACGGTTTGGTTCGGTTTTTTTGTGCTTAAGAGTGCGCCACCATAAACTTTTTCAAGTTTTCCACGATTGTTTAGTTCTTTTAAATCTCGTCGGATTGTATCTTTTGATACTTCGAGATTTTCAGAAAGTGCGTTTGTATTCACTTTTTGATGACTATTTATGTATTCTAAAATTTTGATTTGTCGCGTTGCTTTGAGCATTTTTTGGATATTTAATTATTTAAATGCAAATATTTTGTTTGAAAATGTGTTAAAGTTTTAAAATTATTACAATAAGGATAATCGTCGAAGTTCCCCAATTTACTGCCTTAACATTAAATTAACATACAAAATCTTGTGCAAATATGCATTATTTTGCATTATTTTTTGCATTATCTAAAAAAAAATTTAAAATTTATTTTGCAAATCATAAAAAAACTGTAATTTCGTGTAAATCATATATCACCATATTTAATATTTATGAAAAAAATTATCTTACTATTTCTCTTGCTTGCTACTGTAATTAGTTTCGCGCAAGTCAAAAAAATAACAGGAAAAGTTACCTCGTCAGGCGATGGAATGCCACTGACAGGTGTTTCAATAAAAGTCGCTGGTAGCGCAATGGGCGCTTCTACTGATTTTGATGGCGCTTTTACAATCGCCGCCGAAAATGGCGCAACATTGACTGCCAGCTCAATAGGTTTTAAGACCAAGTCTTTGAAAGTAAACGGTTCTGTAATGAATATCACTTTACAAGAAGATGCCGAAAGCTTAAAGGAAGTAATTGTTACGGGAGCATTAGGTATCAAAAAATCTAAGGCTTCGCAAGGTTATTCTGTACAAACCATATCAGGAAAAGAAATTGCTGATACACAGCGTGCAAACTTTATTACGGGCATGCAAGGTCGAGTAGCGGGTTTACAAGTTACAAGTTCGTCTGGAGCGCCAGGTGCATCTGCGGCTATACAGCTTCGTGGCGTAAACTCATTAAGTGGTAGTAACTCGCCTCTTTTTATCGTTGATGGACTTCCTATTAGCAACGAAACGTTGAGTCAAGGGCAGTTAATTTCTGACCAGCCAAACCGTTCGCAGGATTATACGAATCGTGCGGCAGACATCAATCCGGAAGATATAGAATCATATACTGTTTTGAAAGGACCAGAAGCTGCAGCCCTGTATGGTATAGAGGCTGGGAATGGTGCTATTGTCATTACAACCAAGAAAGGTAAAAAAGGAAAAGGATCTATCACTTTTAGTAACAACACTCGAATTGAGGAAATCTATCGATTGCCTCGTGCACAACGTGTTTATGCTCGCGGTATAGAGGGTATGACGTTACCAAATTATCGTCGTCATTTCGGAAAAGCCTATGCTCCAGAAACACAACTTTTTGACAATGTTGAAAATTTTTTTCAGGCAGGTGTTATGCAAACCACCAATCTTACCTTTGACGGTGGTAATGAAAACGCGACGTACAGATTGTCTTTAGGAAATTTGAGCCAATCAGGAGTTGTGCCAAATTCTGCCTTCCAAAGAATTAATCTTACGTTAAAAGGAACATTAAAAGTAAGCGAAAAAGTTCGTTCAGAAGCACTTTTTGCCTATACAAAAACGAGCAACAGAAAAGCATCTAAAGGACCAGGAGGTTTTTTGGCTAATTTACTTGCGTTTCCAGCAGATGTTGATATGTCAGATTATACAAACGCAGATGGATCTCGCCGACGTATAACTGATGGATCGCTTGATACAGAAGTTGACAACCCACTATGGGACGTAAATAAAAATTTGAACGAAGATTTTAACAATAGAATGGTTGGTACAGTTGGTATTATTTATGACCCACTTTCTTGGCTTACTGCCACGGTGCGTGTTGGTGTGGATGTAAACGCAGGTACAGGTTATCGAGCCATTCATCCCGAATCTCAGCTAGGTTTGGGGCCAGCAGGATTTATCGAATCTTATTTTAGCAACACAAGTAACTTAAATTCGAATGCATTTTTGACGATCAAAAAATCAGTTGGAAAATTTAATACAAATTTTAACATTGGTAATTCTGTTGATGATCGATACAGAAAAACATTTTCGTCGTCAGGAAATCGTTTTGTCGATGCAAACTTTAACTCTATAAATAACACCGACCCTACGACGCAGCGCTCTCAAGAAAGAATTGTTAGAAAACGTTTGATAGGCTTTTTTGGAGAAGCAACTTTTGACTACAATAAAATCTTTTATGCCACAGTAACGGGCAGACGTGACTCGAGTTCAACTTTACCACGTGACAACCAGAGTTTTCCATCGTATTCGTTATCAGGTTCCTTTGTGCTTACAGAACTTGCCGGCTTAAAAGATGGAAAAATAATTTCGTTTGCAAAACTTCGCGCCTCTACAGCGCGCACAGGTAAGGACGCAGATGCCTATGCACTAGACTCTTTTTATGCACCAGTAGCAACCACAGGAGGTGGCTATGCTTATGGTGTAACGGGAGGAAATGCAACCTTGCAACCAGAATTTTTGAAATCAACAGAAATTGGTGCCGAATTAAAATTGTTTAACAATAGAGTTGGTCTTGACGTAGCGGCATACAGAACGAGAACTGATGATCCAATTATTAGAAACGTTCGATTGAGTTATGGTACTGGTTTTATTTTGACTACCGCTAATTTTGGAGCTTTGCAAAACGAAGGACTAGAAATAACGTTGAATGCCAGCCCTTGGAAAACAGATAATTTTGAATGGAGCACCATTACTAACTTTACCAAAACAGATAGTAAACTGTTATCATTACCAACCAATTTACCAGAATTTTATATTTCAGATACATGGCTGCTTGGCAACGTTCGGGGCGGTACACGCGTAGGCGCACCACTCACGGCCTTAACAGGATTTGACTATTTAAAAAACAACAACGGACAAGTTTTAATTGACCCTGCAAGTGGTTCACCCTTACGCGACCAGAACTTCCCGATTATTGCCGACAGAAATCCTGATTTTGTAATTGGTTTTCAAAACACATTTAGATACAAAAACTTAAGTTTGTCTTGTCTGCTTGACATCAGAAAAGGTGGCGACGTGTTTAATGGCAACGAATATTTTATGTACAACCAAGGACTTTCAGAAAGAACACTCGACCGCGAAATACCCCGGATAAATGCTGGAGTATTGCGTGATGGTTTAGAAAATTCTACAAATCCAACCGCAAA
>JBDLWE010000095.1:0-10805 GCA_039804445.1 Bacteroidota bacterium
ACGGACTTTTGCGCAAAAACGAATTTCAATCCGTGCTCGACCAATATAAAGGAATGGGTCTTAACGTAAAAGGAGTTGATGCCAGCGACAGATTTTTGTCTGAGCTTGCAGGAATTTCAGACCCCGAAACCAAACGCAAAACCATTGGCCGCGTTTTTATAGAAGTTTTTGACGACGAGTCAAAACTCATCAACGGTGCAATCTGGCTCGCACAAGGCACCATTTATCCAGACGTAATCGAGTCTGTTTCGGTCAAAGGCCCATCGGCAACTATCAAATCGCATCACAACGTAGGCGGGCTGCCCGACTACATGAAACTCAAAATCATAGAGCCGCTCAGAATGTTGTTTAAAGACGAAGTTCGCAAAGTGGGAGCAGCGCTAGGCATAGACCCTGAGCTACTTGGGCGGCATCCGTTTCCTGGGCCAGGACTTTCTATTAGAATCTTGGGCGACATCACACCCGAAAAAGTACAAATACTGCAAGACGTAGATGCAGTTTTTATAAACGGCCTAAAAGAATGGAATCTCTACGACACCGTCTGGCAAGCTGGTGCCATTTTGCTGCCCATAAACAGCGTCGGGGTCATGGGCGACGAGCGCACCTACGAGAAAGTCGTGGCCCTGCGAGCTGTGCAATCTACAGACGGCATGACCGCAGATTGGGTACATTTGCCATACGAATTTCTTATGAAAATTTCAAACGACATCATCAACAAAGTCAAGGGCGTAAACCGCGTCGTATACGACATCAGCTCAAAACCACCCGCAACAATAGAGTGGGAGTAAGGCAACTTTTGGCACAAAAATTGTTCAGTTATTATAGGTTTTTTTAGGAGCAGCAATCATCGGTCTTTTTTAGAAACATTGTATCCCGCCATTCGCTTTATCTTTTTTTGTGATTTGCAAAAAAAGCAAATCACAAAAAAAGGATATCGCTGCTGTCGGGGCTAGGACAAAGTTTTGTTATTATCATCAAGTTTTACAATTTTGCACAAACCTCGTTATATCAAAATGAAAACATTTCAAACCATACTTCTTTTAATTTTATTGACATTCGGCAAAATATTTTCGCAAGAAAAAATCACAAAACACACCGTTTTATCAGGCGAAACCATAACACAAATCGCCATAAAATACAGAACAACGCCGCTCAGCATCTACAAACTAAATCCAGATGCACAATCAGGTATAAAGTCTGACATGGTTTTGCTCGTCCCTAACTATGCACCAGCACAAGTTCTAAAAAAAACCGAACTAATAATCGTCAAAACAGCAGAAACACGGCAAAATATAAGTACAATCTCGCACGAGGTCACCACCAAAGAATCTTTGTATAGTCTCGCAATTCAATACAAAACCACCGTCGAAGATATCGAAAAAGCAAATCCGCAGCTTGCCGAAAATGGCTTGAAAATTGGCGATACTATTCAAATTCCTTCAAAACAAGAAGTCAAAAAATTGGTTGCCGAAAAACCAATTGCCATTCAAACCAAAACCACACCAAAAAAAGAAACCAAATTAGCACAAAACATTGTTTATCATACCGTTGAACCAAAAGAAACAAAATATTATATATCAAAATTGTATGAAATTTCGATCGAAGATCTAGAAAAAACAAATCCCGAAATCGCCAAAGGACTAGAAATTGGTATGCAACTCAAGATTTTCACTCCTAAAAAAGATACCAAAAAATCAGTGCCAATATCCACGAAAATAGCAGACAAAAAGCCAGCACCGACCGCAACTAAATTGCCATCAAAACCCGAAACGCCAAAACCAGCAATTATAAAAGAAAAAAATCAAACGGCGATAAATCTCGACGAACCCTATCAACTTTATACCGTTTTGCCACAAGAAACTGTTTATAGTATTTCTAAAAAATATGGCATGACTACCGAAGCGCTTATTCAATTTAATCCAAATTTAACCAACGGATTGATAGAAGGTTCAGAGATAAAAATTCCGGTTAGCTATAAAGCACAATCAATCAAAACTAAAGATTTTGTGAATTTATCAAATTCTATCAACACACAAAACCGCAAAAAACTGGTTTTATACCTACCTTTCAATGTTTCAAAAATCGAAAACGACACCGTTTCGTCAGTTTCAAATAGACTAAAAACTGATAAGTTTTTAAACATGACTCTTGATTTTTATGCCGGTGCGTTAGTAGCCATAGATTCTGCCAAAACATTAGGCATTAACATGGACATAAAAATCATAGATTCTGAAGAAACAAAACAAGGTTGTAATTTTTCTAAAAACCTATCGGTCATAAAAGACGCCGACGTAGTTATTGGTCCATTTTATCAAAACAATGCCGAAAAAGTTGCTTCATTAATTAATGATGATCAAACTACAATAATTTCGCCGCTATCAAAAGAAAAACATAAGTCATTAAGTAATTTAATAGCAGCAAATCCTAACAATGAGACGGTCAAAGGCGGCATTTTTGAATTCATGAAATCAAAAAGCGGAAATATCATTGCCATTATCGACAACAAAAAACTTTCTACTAAATCTTTTTTAAAACAAAGCTATTCTCACATAAAACTAATTCCGATAAATGATAAAAACACATTTGCGGCCGATAGTCTTTCAACTTTTTTTAGCAAATCAAGCACCAATTATGTAATTCTTGATTCAGAAAAAACTGGTTTAATTCTCAAAACTACTTCGTCTTTAATCAATCTTCAAAAAGATTATGACGTGCAGCTCGTTATTCTCGATAAAAACGAAACTTTAGATTTTGAAGAAATTTCATTATCCAGACTTACCAAACTCAAAATGATTTATCCATCTGCAATCAAAGATAACGAATCTGATGTTGCCAAAATTTTTGAAAAAAATTTTAAATCAAAAAATAAAGTAACTCCAAATGCCTTTGCAACCCGCGGATTTGATTTAACATTTGACACAATTTTGCGATTAGCACAAGAAAAATCGTTTGTAGACACAGTAAATGACGTACATACAGAACAAATAGACAGCAAATTTGAATATCAAAAAACAAGTCAAGGTGGTTATACCAATAAAGGTGTTTATATACTTGAATATCAGCAAGATTTAACAGTTAAAGTTGTAAATTAATTTTAAAATAAAATATTAAGATGACTTCAAAAATAGAATATCTTGGCGATTTACGAACTTCGGCTGTGCATGTGCAATCGGGAACAACAATACTGTCAGACGCGCCAATTGACAACCACGGAAAAGGCGAGGCATTTTCGCCAACAGATTTGGTTGCCAACGCACTTGGTAGTTGCATCATGACCATCATGGCAATAAAAGCAAAAGATCTTGAACTGAACATTGAAGGCTCGACAATAGATGTAACTAAAATTATGCAAACCGAACCACGCCGAATTGGAACGATAATTCTTGAACTAAAAATGAATGCAAGAGTTTCTACAAAAGAACGACTGGTTCTCGAACGTGTTGCCATGAATTGCCCTGTATTTCACAGTTTGAACCCTGATATCAAAAAAGAAATTTCATTTTCTTGGTTATAAATTGTTACTGAATATTTGTTTTTTTAATCCAATTCCTCTGTTTTACAATTCGAAATGATAGACATAAAAAAATATGCCGCAATAGACATTGGTTCAAATGCGATGCGACTTTTGGTGTGCAATATTGTCGAAGAAGCAGGAAAAGAAACCCAATTTAGCAAGAGCTCGTTGGTTCGTGTGCCAATTCGACTAGGTCAAGATGCGTTTACAGTAGGCGAGATTACCACCGAAAACATTGACCGAATGGTAGCTGCCATGAAAGCTTTCAAATTGTTAATGTCTGTTCATCAAGTCGAAAAGTACATGGCTTGTGCAACTTCTGCAATGCGCGAGGCTTCAAACGGAAAAGACGTTGTAGAAATTATTAAGAAAAAAGCAGGTATAAAAATTGATATCATCGATGGTAAAAAAGAAGCAGCAATCATCGCGTCTACAGATTTGCACCATCTTTTAAAAACAGAACAAACCTATCTTTTTGTAGACGTAGGAGGCGGAAGCACGGAGTTTTCTTTGTTTTCAAATTCAAAAATGATTGTGTCAAAATCGTTTAGAGTGGGCACTGTTCGACTGTTAAACAACATGGTGCATGACAGTGTTTGGCAAGAAATAGAAAAATGGATTAGGACTCATTCAGAAGACTATGAAAACATCAGTCTAATTGGTTCGGGAGGTAATATCAACAAACTATTTAAAATGTCTGGCAAACAAAACGAAAAACCATTGTCGTATATTTATTTAAACAATCAATATAGTGTTTTGAATAATTTGTCATACGAGCAACGAATTTCAGATTTAGGATTAAATCCCGATCGTGCAGACGTTATTATTCCGGCACTTCGTGTGTATTTGAATGCAATGAAATGGAGCAATGCCAGAAATATTTATGTACCAAAAATTGGTTTGGCAGACGGTATTGTAAAAGCCATTTATTACGGAAAAATCTAATAATCAAGATCAAAACTACGTTTTAATAATTCAAGTTTTGGATTTAAGCGCAGTAACCGTTCATATTTATCTTGTGGGGTAAATGCAACTTTCTGCTCCATTTTTTCGTTTACAATTACTTGAATAGCAACGTCATAATTATTTAATTTTACATGTAAAAACCTAAGTAATTGCGTTTTTTCTGATTCAAAGTCTAGTTTTGCACCTTGATTTGGAACTTCATAAAAAATTGTTTTTTCTACGAGCGTTGCTTCGTTCATTAATAAAAGTGATTCGGCTATTTTCATGCCACGACTGCCGAGATTTTCGGCATATTGTTTCCAATATAAATTTAGGGATAATAAATCAAAATCGTCGGTAGGTTTTTCGGTTTCGACGTGAACAATAGATTTCTGTTGTTCTTGCAGTTCTTTTTTTGCCTTGATACTAGATAGCGAAAAAACAGAAACTTTTTTAACACTTTCGGGTTGTTGAATTTCAGGTTTAGAAACTGAAAGATTATTTGCTACATTTTGGATTTTTTCTGAAACTTGTTCTTGAATAATATCTGATTTTTTTTCAAGAATTGCAGGACTTTCACCGATTATAGTTAACGGTTTTTCGTCAATCTTTTCAGGAATTAGAAGCGTATTTGTATTAAAAAAAGAAGGAGGAATTATATATCCGTCAACTTTTTTTTTTCTCCATCAAAAGTGATAGAGCCTAGTTGCATTAAGCAGAGTTCGACCAAAAGTCGTTGATTTTGAGATAGTTTAAACTTTAAGTCGCAATCGTTTGCCAAATCTATGCCACGAAGTAAAAAATCTTGAGTACATTTTTGGGCTTGCACACCATATAGTTTTGTAGCCTGTTCGCCAATTTCTAATAATTGTAAAGTTATCGGCGTTTTGGCAACCAACAAATCTCGGAAATGCGAGGCTAATCCTGCAACAAAATGATGCCCGTCAAATCCTTTTGATAAAATTGTGTCGTATGCCAAAAGTATTTCAGGAATTTTATTTTCGAGAATTAAATCGGTAATATTGATATAAGTTTCGTAATCAAGCACATTTAGGTTTTCGGTGACGGCTTGTCGAGTCAAATTTTTTCCACAAAAAGAAACCACCCGATCAAAAATAGAAAGTGCGTCACGCATGGCACCATCGGCTTTTTGGGCAATGATATGCAGTGCGTCGTCTTCAAAAGTAATTCCTTGATTTTCGGCTACTTCTGCAAGATGCTCTTTGGCATCTTTAACGGTGATCCGTTTAAAATCAAAAATTTGACAACGAGAAAGTATGGTTGGAATAATTTTGTGCTTTTCGGTTGTTGCCAAAATAAAAATGGCGTGCCTTGGCGGCTCCTCTAATGTTTTTAAGAAAGCATTGAACGCTGCCGATGACAGCATATGCACTTCGTCAATAATATAAACTTTGTACTGCCCGGTTTGTGGTGGAATACGGACTTGGTCGATCAAGTTTCTGATATCATCAACAGAATTGTTTGAAGCGGCGTCGAGCTCAAAAACATTGAATGCAAAATCTTCTAGAGGATCGTCGTAACCAGGTTGGTTTATCTTTCGGGCTAGAATTCTGGCACAAGTTGTTTTTCCTACTCCGCGGGGCCCTGTAAAAAGTAGGGCAGAGGCAAGATGATTGGTTTCGATGGCATTAAGTAATGTGCTTGTAATGGCTTTTTGACCTACAACGTCTTTGAATGTTTGTGGTCTATATTTTCTGGCCGATACTACAAATTGCTCCATGCTGTAAAAGTAGTTTTTAAATTATTAAATGTCAAGTTGAATTGATATGATTGTCCAAATTTTTATTTTGTGTTGATTCCCGCGTTAGGGATCGTAGCAAAATCCTTTTTATATTTTTTGTCTCTCAAAAGAAACGGGAATGACAAAAAATAAAAAAAGATTGGCGCAAGAGCCCGACCCGTTTGGGAATCGCCCAAAAAATTTAGTTGTTAAAACTACCTAATTTGTAGTCGTTGCCTAAACTAAAATTAAGTAATCCGTTTTCTAAAACTACATTTATTAGTCTAATTGTATGTTTAAATTGGCCTTGATTTAAAGGATCTGTCGCCGAAATAACTTCTATAATACCTCCATTTCTGGCAGTCCAATTTTCTACTACAGACGGGTTATTTGCCAGCGATAGACTACCGCAAAATCCTGCATCGTTTTGTGTGGCATTGTGTACTCTAAAATTAAATTTATTGTTAGTTCCGTTGATTTGTCTTGTTTTTGGAACGCCCAAGTTTGCTAAACTAAAAATAGTATTGTCAACTTCTAAAGCGAGTGTTTGATTGTTTGAAATTTTAAAAAATGCTCCTGTTGGCGTACATTTTTTTAGATTTTGATTTGGAACAAAATCAAATAAACGATTCAGATTTGGTTTGTTATAAGTGCCTAGAACAATAAAATCTGCGCGTTGCTGTGTGCCGTCGGTATTTGCAAAAGATGGATTTACCAGTCTGATTTGGTGATTGTAAGAGTCATATGAGGTTGCGAGAGTAATCGGGTTTTCGGGAGATTTAACTATTCTAGTTTCTATTTCTATCGTACCTCCAATTCCACTCCATTCATTGATCAATGGTATATTAACTATTGTCGGAAAACCACAAATATTGTTGTCTGTTACACTGCTTGCATATTCTCGATAGGTAACAATTTTATCAGTACCTATTGTAATTGGTGCGATGACCGAAGCAAACTGATTTTCAAAATTAAGCTCAGGAATTTTAATAATTATTGAGCGATTATCTTTTATAGTGTAAAGAAAAAAATTATTTGCGATGCCTTCGTTACAACTTTTTATTGTTGAACCATTAAAGTCAAATGAAGCGACGTCAACTTTTCCATCATCACAAGCAGTCAAAATCGAGAACAATATAAAAAAATAAATAAAATATTTCATGGTATTAATTTACAAAACAAAAGTAATACTTTTTTATATTAAATATTTAATTTAAAATGAAATCGAATAAAGGATTTTGTACTTTTGAAGATACTTATAAAGTTTATAAAAAATGAAAAATGTCTATTTAGATAACGCCTCTACGACAAAACCTTTGAGTAGTGTTATCGAAATAATGAAAAATTCTTTAGAACAAAATTATGGAAACGCATCGTCGATACATAGTTTTGGTCGTAATGCAAAAAGTGCAGTTGAAAATGCACGTAAATCGATTGCCAAAAAATTGAATTGCAGCAGTTCGGAGATAATATTTACGTCTGGCGCAACCGAAGCCAATAACTGGATTTTAACTTCGGCAGTTAATGACTTGCAAGTTGAAAGAATTATTACTTCAAAAACAGAGCATCAAGCGGTTTTACAAGTTGTAGAAAATCTAGAAAAAAAACATAAAGTGATAGTAGAGTACTTGCCTATTGATGAATTTGGACAAATAAAACTTGCCGATCTTGTTACGTTGCTTAATCAAAAAATAAAAACAATTGTATCGTTAATGCATGTTAACAATGAAACGGGCGTTATGTTTGATATTGACAGTATCTCAAAAATTTGTAAACAGTCTCATGCGTATTTTCATTCTGATACTGTGCAATCGATGGGTAAATACAATTTTGACTTGCAAACAATTGCCATAGATTTTTTGGTTGCGAGTGCACACAAATTTCATGGACCAAAAGGAATCGGTTTTGTATTTAAACGAAAAAGTATTTTTCTGAAATCAATTATTACAGGAGGCGAGCAGGAGAAAGGACTTCGAGCCGGAACAGAAGCTGTGCATAACATTCAAGGATTGGAAGCTGCTTTTTTGGACTGTTATCAAAACATTGAAGATACCAGAATCTATATTTCTAAACTAAAAGACTATACAATTTCAGCGCTGAAAATCGTTTATCCTGACATGCAAATCAATGGAGGCTTAAATACCAGTCATAGTATTTTGAATGTACTTTTACCAATTGCAGAACAAAAAGCGCCATTACTACTGTTTGCTTTAGACATGCAAGGCATTGCTGTTTCAAAAGGAAGTGCTTGTCAATCAGGCAGTTATAAAAATTCACATGTATTGATAGAAATGCTTTCTGAAACAGATTTAAAAAAGCCAGGATTACGCATTTCTTTTAGTAAATTCAATAATACAGACGATATTGACCATTTAGTTTCTGTGTTAAAAACGATATAGAAATTACTAACATTATGTATTAGGTGCAGAATGGGGGTTTTTTATTTTAATAATAGATTTTTTCTTTGATTTAAAATCACTTGAAAAATTGAAGATAACATAACTGTTAAAGTAGCGCCTATAAAATTTAGCCAAAGATAACCCAGTTTTTCATCGCCACTCGGGTATATGTGGATAAAGTAATAATAGATAAAAAAGATAACGGTCTGACTTACGGCTGCCGCCCAAAAAACCGCCTGTGCTTTTACAAATTTTATGTAAAAACCTACCAAAAACAATCCGAGAACAGTGCCATAAAAAACTGAACCAACGATATTGACTAATTGAATTAGATTTTCAAAAAGGGTGCCGACACACGCAAACAAAATTGCGATTATGCCCCACATTAGCGTGATTAGTTTAGAGGCATTTACGTAATGTTTTTCCGATTTTTCGGTTTTAAGATTTCGTTTATAGATATCAATCACGGTGGTAGATGCCAGTGCGCTAATGCCCGAAGCCGTTGATGACATTGCGGCACAGAGTATAACCGCCAACAAAAGCCCTATCAAGCCAGTTGGCAAATAGTTGATGATAAAGTGAATAAAAACATAATCAGAATCGTTTACTTTCTTGCCATTATCGGCCTTGCTGATGACGTCTTTTGCTTGGTCACGAATGTTTTTTTCTTGTTCTGCCAGTGAAATTATTCTACTTTTAAGTACTTGATTTTCAATGTCTATATCAAGTTGTTTTGAATAGGCCAAAGTAACTTGGCGTTTTTCTTGGGATATTTTTTCGAGTTTGTTTTCTAAAATGGCATACTCGTTTTTAAATTTTGAATCAGCAATTATTGTTTTTGCGTTTGGATTAAAATTGATTGGTACAGTTTGAAACTGAAAAAATACATAAACCATTACGCCTGTCAATAGAATAAAAAACTGCATCGGCACTTTGAGTAATCCGTTCATTATCAAACCTTTTTGACTTTCTTTCACAGATTTTCCGCCCAGATAGCGCTGGACTTGTGACTGGTCTGTCCCGAAATAAGACAATGCTAGAAACAATCCGCCTGTAATACCGCTCCAAAAAGTATATCGGCTTTTTGGGTTTACAGAAAAATCTAGAATATTTAGCCTGTCATTTGCACCAGCAATTTTCATGGCGTTAGAAAAGCTCACATCTTGTGGCAGGCCGTCTAGAATTAAGTAAAAAGCCACCAACATTCCGGACATAATGACGAGCATTTGTTGTTTTTGGGTAACATTTACGGCTTTTGTTCCGCCAGAAAAGGTGTAAATGATAACCAATGTGCCGATTACGATATTCATTTTGGTTAAATCCCAACCCAAAATTGTTGATAGAATTATAGATGGCGCATAAATAGTAAGGCCTGTACCCAGTCCACGCTGAATTAAAAACAGTATTGCTGCCAATGAACGTGTTTTTAGATCGAAACGTTGCTCTAGATATTCGTAGGCCGTATAGACCTTGAGCTTATGATAAATAGGAATGAATGTGTAGCAAATAATGACCATGGCTATTGGCAATCCAAAATAAAACTGCACAAAGCCCAGACCATCATTAAATGCTTGACCTGGCGTTGATAGAAATGTGATGGCACTTGCTTGTGTGGCCATGACCGAAATACCGACCGTAAACCATTTAGATTCGTTGTTGCCAAGAATAAAATCGTTAACGTTTTTGCTACCTTTGGTTTTCCAAACGCCGTAAACTACTATAAAAAGTATCGTAATAGTGAGTAATATCCAGTCGAGTTGTTGCATCTTTTTAGCTAAAAAATTCCATTAATAAATAAAAAAATATAATGTACAAGACGTTGATTACCAAAACAATTGTATAATTTTTTTTCCAAAGAAAATTTTTGGTTTTAGTCATTTTGATTTTGTTTTGCAGCAATAAGATTTGCCATTAATCTGTACGCACCAGAAACACCACTTGGCAATTCTCTAAAAAAACTTAAACCTGTATAAATATAAACGCCTTTTCCATAGTTGGCAATCAATATAGCACTGTCTTTTGGTTTTTCGTTGGTGTCGTTTGCTGAAATTATTGGCACAAATTCTTTTGCCCAACTATCAGGATAATATAGTCCTTGCTCTTGGATCCAGCCAGTAAAATCTTTATTTGTAATTTTGTTTGGATAGTTTAAAACAGAATGATTTGGTTGCAAAAACCGAACCTCGGCATTCTCTTCTGTAACACG
>JBDLWE010000096.1:0-5361 GCA_039804445.1 Bacteroidota bacterium
ACGGTCGGCACAGATCGCGTAGACACAAAATTTAGTCAGTATTGGGCGCAAGCCGATAAAAAATTTTATAGAGGTGCCTATCATTATTATCGTCCAAACGAAAATTCGCTTGAACAAGCCAATTTATTTATCAAAACCGTAAAGTTAGAAAAAGGTGATTTTCCGCCTGTTCTTGATATCGAAAAATTACCAAAAAACCAATCTATTGATGGCCTTAAAGTAGGACTCAAACGCTGGCTTAACAAAGTAGAATCTCACTATGGCATAAAACCTATCATTTATTCAGGCGATCAATATTTTAAAGATTTTCTCGAAGATGAATTTTCTGAATACACGTTTTGGATAGCCCACTACAATTTTTTTGAAGACGAAATCAATCAGAAATGGCAAATTTGGCAATTTACCGAAAAAGCAAAAATTATAGGAATAAGAGGCAATGTAGATATAAATATTTTTAACGGTGACCTAAATGATCTTAAAGATTTACTTGTTGACTAAACCTGCAAATTCATTGGTAAATAGTAAGCATAGAGGCACAGATTATAAAAAAACACGCTTTAACATTTAACCAAATATCTATCTTTTAATTAAATACCTATGAAATTTCTACTAATTTAATAAATGCGAAAGCGATATGTGGTTCATATCAGATTTACCTACTAGACTAAAATTCTAATTTCTTTTTACGAAGTTCAAAGTTTTGACCAAGATAAACCCTTCTTACCATTTCATCCTGCACCAGCTCTTCAGGAACGCCCGCTTTTAAAATACCCCCTTCGAACATCAAATAAGTTTTGTCAGTTATAGCAAGCGTCTCTTGAACATTATGATCAGTTATCAAAATTCCAATATTTTTGTTCTTGAGCTGCGCCACAATTCGCTGAATATCTTCTACAGCAACGGGGTCAACGCCTGCAAAAGGCTCGTCTAGCAAAATAAATTTAGGGTCAGTTGCCAAACATCGTGCGATTTCAGTTCGACGCCGTTCGCCACCCGAAAGCAAATCGCCACGACTGGTTCTAATATGTTGCAAACTAAACTCGTCAATCAGCGACTCCATTTTTGCAATTTGTGCCTCTTTAGAAAGTTTTGTAAGCTGCAAAACACTCAAAATATTATCTTCGATGCTCAATTTTCTAAAAACCGACGCTTCTTGTGCCAAATATCCAATGCCGTGTTGGGCACGTCTATACATCGGAAAACCTGTAATGTTCAAATCATCAAGATATATATTGCCCGCATTTGGCTTTACCAATCCAACAATCATATAAAAAGAGGTGGTTTTTCCAGCACCATTCGGACCAAGCAAACCAACAATCTCGCCCTGGTTCACTTCTACCGAAATGCCCTTCACAACGCTGCGACCCTTATAAGTTTTTATTAAATTATCAGCTCTTAAAATCATTTTATTTTTTTTGTTAAATAAAAACCCAAAATTACTATTTATTTTTCATGACAGATCCCAACTTACATAATAATTTTCAAATTTTTTGGGCGTTTCGCGCGCCCGCCGGGGCAGGGAGCGCGCCGGGCTGTCCGCTTTACTCCTCGCACCTCGTTCCTCGGGCTGTGGGGTATCGCTACCATCCCTAACGCAAAATCCACTTGCCATAAAGATATTTCATTATCAAAAATAAAATAAATACCTTTGTATCAACCAAAAAACATACTATAAAAACATTTAAAATCCGTAATTATACAAAATGAAATGATTTAAACTTTTTACATATTATAAAAAAACCTGCTGCTGCAAAAATCATAGTCATACTCATTTATCCGATGGTTTCTCACCAAAAACAATATATCTACAAAAATAAAAAAATGAACTATTCTCAAAATATACTTGGTACAATTGGCAATACTCCAATGGTCAAACTCAATAAAGTAATTGGCGATATCGATGCACTTGTGCTTGCCAAGATCGAAACCTTCAATCCGGGCAACTCAACCAAAGACCGCATGGCCCTCAAAATGGTCGAAGATGCCGAAGCCGACGGCCGCCTAAAGCCGGGCGGAACAATCATCGAAGGCACATCGGGCAACACCGGCATGGGACTTGCGCTTGCCGCCATCGTCAAAGGCTATAAATGTATTTTTGTGATCACCGACAAACAATCTAAAGAAAAAGTCGATATCTTGAGAGCCGTTGGAGCAAAAGTAATTGTTTGCCCCACCGATGTTGCACCTACTGACCCGCGAAGCTATTATTCGGTTTCAAAAAAACTAGGCAACGAAATTCCAAACGCCTGGTACGTCAATCAATATGACAACCCAAGCAACGCAATTGCGCACTACGAGCAAACAGGGCCCGAAATTTGGGAACAGACCGACGGCAAAATCACACATTTTATAGTAGGTGTTGGCACAGGCGGAACGATTTCGGGCATCGGAAAGTATTTGAAAGAAAAAAACCCAGAAATCAAAATTTGGGGTATTGATACCTATGGTTCAGTATTCAAAAAATATCACGAAACTGGCATTTTTGACGAAAACGAAATCTACTCCTATATAACAGAAGGTATAGGCGAAGATATTCTGCCAGAAAACGTAAACTTTTCGGTCATTGATGGTTTTACAAAAGTAACCGACAAAGACGCAGCAGTTTACACAAGAAAAATAGCTCTGGAAGAAGGAATTTTTGTAGGAAATTCTGCCGGAGCGTGTATCAAAGGCCTGCATCAACTTAAACACCATTTTACAAAAGATGACGTGGTTGTAGTGCTTTTTCATGATTCAGGAAGCCGCTATGTTGGCAAAATGTTTAATGATGACTGGATGCGTGAACGCGGTTTTCTAGACGATGATATCACAAAAGCCGAAGACCTCATCAAAGACCATATAGACAAACCACTTGTTGTTGTGCGCACCGAAGAGCTGGTTTCGCACGCTATTGAACGCATGCGCAAATACAAAATATCACAAATACCTGTTGTCGATTCCGCAAGTTTTGCAGGCTCGCTTAATGAAACAGACTTGTTTCAAAGTTATGTATTAGACAAAGACGTTGCCGAAAAACCAATTAAAGAACTTATGGGTGCGCCCTACCCTATTGTACAAATGGGGACAAGCATAGACGAGGTTTCAAAACTAATCACAAAAGACAATCAAGCGGTTTTGTTGGCACTTGAAAACGGAAAACATCACATCATTACGAAATATGACATTATTGGTGCAATAAAATAACATGATTAAATAAAAACTCAATGACCTTTACCTCCATAGATTTTGAAACTGCAACAGGCCGTCCTGAAAGCGCCTGTGCCGTGGGTATAGTAACTGTCGAAAACGGTATTATTGTAGAAGAGTTTGAAACCCTTATTCAGCCACCAAACAACTACTACTGGTATGGTAACATTCAGTGCCACGGCATAAAGCCAATTGACACACTAAACAAGCCTATGTTTGATGATTTGTTTCCTGTGATCAAAAAACACCTTTTTGGCAAACGACTTGTGGCGCACAACGAACGTTTTGACCGAAACGTCTTGATGAAAACAATGAAATATTATGGTTTGTATTATGACGAACTTGAAATCATAAACGAACCAATGTGGGATTGTACCTGCAAAATTTATCGAAAGAAAGGCTACAAACCTGCTAACTTGAGATATTGTAGCGACCAAAATAATATTGAACTGAACCATCATGATGCGCTTTCGGACGCAAGAGCGTGTGCAAAGTTGTATTTGTTGCAGTAAATTTTTAAATTTGATATCAAATTTAAATTAAAACAAGTAAAAACAAAATGAATAAACAAATATTTGTAAACGTAGCGGTTAGTGACCTACAAAAATCTTTTGATTTCTATACTGCGCTAGGATTTAACAATAATCCAATGTTTTCTGACGAAACGGCAAAATGTATGGTTTGGAGCGATACCATTTTTGTAATGTTGATGACCAAAGAAAAATTTTTGACTTTCGTAAAAAAACCAATTGCTGATACAATAACAAGTGTGTCAAGTTTATATGCTTTGTCTGTAGATTCTGCTGACGAAGTTAATAAAATCATAGAAATTGGTATAAAAAAAGGTGGTATAGAACCTACAGCTGCTCGTGATTATGGTTTTATGCAACAACGTACTATAGAAGATTTTGATGGGCACACTTGGGAGTTTTTCTTTATGAATGTTTCGCAATTTCCTGCTGGACAATAGCGAAATTTTTTTCTAAACATTAGTTTCTAAATCACGAATATAATCTTCATATTCGTAAAAAAATCGCTCAAAAGAGTCCATATTTTTATTAAAAAAATCGAATATTTCGTGCCAGTAGTTTTCGTTTCCTATGTTGGTATTGTCTTTTTGAATGAAAATTCGACTTATGGTTTTGCCTGATTCTAATGTATGAAATTGCTCAAAAACAAGTCCTTGAATAAAATCATTTTCAAGAATGGTTTTTAGTGATTCTATTTTTTGAAAATAAATTTTTCGCAAATTTGCGTCTCGCTGTTCAATATCGATGCTGATTTGTGCCATTTTGTTATCGACAAAAAACTTGAACGAAAAATCTTTTATTTTGGTGTTATATAGCAGCCATTTGCGTGGATACTGATTTGCAAATGCTATCCAGAAGCGTTGTTTGAGTTGTTGGTTTTGTTGTTTACTATACATTTTGATTACAAATCATAATTATTGTTTATTAGGGTTTTTTGCTCCGCGGTCTTGCATGAGGGATGGTCGCGGTATCCTTTTTTGAGGGTTGGCCATCGACGGTTTCTTGCGTTGGCCAACACTCAAAAAAGATATAGCAAACAGCCCGACGCCAAAAACAAAAAGCCAAATCAACGGTTGGCTGATTGGCTTTTTGTTTTTTGGGGGCATGCTCAAAGTATTATTTTTACAATTTTATTCAAATGGCGGAAAGGTGGTTTTGTCTAGATGACGGCGAAGCCTTGCTGGGTCTGTAAAGTCAGATTGTTGCGGAGTGTTAAAGGCATTATTTTTGCCGTCTATATCGACATTATAAGTCGCGCCTGTAAACCGTCGTGGAATTCCTTGCCGCTCGTCAATATCTAGCGTAGCGGGGTTGTCTGTTGCTGCACCTACAAAAGGAAAATATCCGTAGTACTTCAAAATCATTTTACCTGGATTTAGTGGGTCTGGAATTCGTTTTTGATTGCGTAGTTCGTTTCTAGTCAAAAAATTATCACCATCATCATCTGGATCTATGAAGTTTGGCACGTTATCGGCATCGGTATCATCATTAAAAAAGTCGTTGTCATTGTTTATATCTTCATTGAAACTTCTAATCATGTCGTTGTCATGATCTCGTTCGCGCAACGTGTGCAGCCTTATCCTAAAAACGATGCATGAATAAGCATTTATGCCTGTTCGAGAAATATTAAAATAGCCGAGTCCCG
>JBDLWE010000097.1:0-4934 GCA_039804445.1 Bacteroidota bacterium
AACGGTTTTGTCAGGTGCTATGTTTCAAGACGTGTGGTACTTGCCAAAGGGAAATTCGTGGGGCAGTATCATTCTTGCCGATGCAAATGCAAATTATCTTTGGAAAGACGTGGTGGGAACCGGTAGTTTGAATTTGAATTTTGAAACCGTTTTTGAACGTGCCCAAAACGCCGATTTTTGGATACAAGGTCAGTTTTCAAGCACTACTGAAATCGAAAAGGCAAACAAACACTACAAGAAATTCAAGGTATTTCAAACCAAAAATGTTTATAGTTTTGCATCCAAAAAAGGAAAAACTGGAGGTGTATTGTTTTATGAATTGGCTCCAAACCGTCCAGATTTGTTACTAAAAGACATGGTCAAGATTTTGCATCCAGAATTATTGGTAGGCTACAAACTGTTTTTTGTTGAAAAACTTAAATGAATTTTTTTTTTAAAACATATTTTTCAAGAGTTATCTTGATTTTAATTTTGTTAATTATTTTTTTAGCAAATATTAGTTACGGTGCTGTAAATATTCCGACCGTAGATATTTTTAATAGTTTGTTTGGTGCACAAGCAACCAAAGAAACTTGGCAATATATTATCGTGGACTATCGACTCCCAAAGGCTATAACTGCCGTGTTGACTGGCGTAGGGCTGTCTGTAGCTGGTCTTTTGATGCAGACTTTTTTTAGAAATCCGTTGGCAGGACCATATGTTTTGGGCTTGAGTTCAGGGTCAAGTCTTGGTGTTGCCTTGGTTATTTTGGGCAGTAGTGTGCTGCCAAGTTTTTTGAGCAGTTCAATTTTGTCGGTTTACGGAATTGTTTTTGCATCTTGCCTCGGCAGTTTATTGGTTTTAGTTTTGGTGCTGCTTGCATCTCAAAAGTTGCGTGACACAAATTCGGTGTTGATTGTCGGGTTGATGTTTTCGAGTTTTGCGAGTGCTATTGTTGGTGTTTTGACCTATTTTTCGACGGCAGAACAGCTCCAGAAATTTACGTTTTGGTCTATGGGCAATTTAGGAAGTCTAGATTGGAGTTCGGTTTTGATACTTTTTATTGCGGTTTTTATAGGTTTAATTTTGTCTTTCTGTACTTTAAAATCGCTTGATGCTTTGTTGCTTGGCGAACGATACGCAATTAGTCTAGGACTTGATTTCAAGAAATTTAGATTATTGATTTTAATAGCTACCAGTATTTTGGCAGGAAGCATTACTGCTTTCGTGGGGCCTATTGCTTTTGTTGGTTTGGCCGTGCCGCATCTTGCAAAAATGTATTGCAGGAGTAGTAGTCATCATGTTTTGTTTTTTGCTTCAATAATAATTGGCGCAGTTTCTATGCTAGTTTGTGATATGTTGTCACACGTTCCTGGGACAGAAATTATTTTGCCAATAAACGCTATCACTAGTATTGTTGGTTCACCAATTGTTATTTGGTTAATTATTAATCCAAGAAGGCAATGATCTAATTTTTAATCCAAAATCTTGATGCATGTTATTTTAGAAACAAAAGATTTGACCATTGGTTTTGGCAAAGGCAAATTGAAAAAAGTGGTTACCAAAAACATTAATCTACGTTTTGAAACTGGCAAACTTATTGCTATAATTGGGCGTAATGGTGCTGGAAAGTCTACTTTGTTAAGAACTTTGGCGCGCCTACAAGGCGCGTTAGATGGATTCGTGTTGGTTGATAATAAAGATATTAATGAATTTTCGAATCTTGAAGTTGCACAAAAAATAGGATTGGTTTTGACCGAAAAATTGCCCGAGAGCAATTTGACTGTCTATGACATTATTGCACTTGGTCGACAACCGTACACTAATTGGGTTGGTCGTTTAAATCAAATTGATATTCAAGCGATTGAAAATGCAATTTCAATTACAAATATTGAGCATTTGCGAAATAAAAAACACTACGAAATTAGTGATGGTCAACTTCAAATTGTGTTGATTGCAAGGGCGTTGGCACAAGAAACACCAATTATTATTCTGGATGAGCCAACAACACATTTAGATTTACCACATAAAATTTCATTAGTTAGATTATTAAAAAATTTGGCAGCTCATGCTGGCAAATGTGTTATTTTTTCTACGCACGACATCGAGTTGGCGATAGAAAATGCAGATTTGCTGGTGACTATTTCTACAGGAAAAATTTTGCAAGGAAACGCAAATTTGATGATTAAAGAGGGTATTTTAGATTCACTTTTTGATGATGAACAGATTATTTTTGATAGATTCAAAAGGAAATTTGTTTTTAAAAATTAGAACCTGTTTATGTTGATGATTTTATAGGTCGTGGGAGCGAAAGGGATGGCAGCGGCATCCTTTTTATTTTTTTGTCCCTCGACTGCGCTCGGGATGACAAAAAAATAAAAAGATATAGCGTACAGCCCGACCACTTGGTTGCCCGTAAGGAAGCAACCAAGTGGTTTCGCCAATATTATGTTTGTAGTTTACGGTAGATTTATTTGTGCCACTTCGCCTGCTTTCATGCTGTCTAAATGAATGTTGCCGATGCGGACCCGAACTAACCGAAGTGTTGGATAACCGACAGCTGCTGTCATTTTGCGGACTTGCCTGAATTTTCCTTCTGTGATGGTTATAGAAATCCATGAAGTTGGTCCGTGGCGGTCGTCTCGAATTTTTTTGGCGCGCGGTCCAAAGTCGGGTATGTGTTCATATAGGATGGCTTTGCATGGTTTTGTGAGGTATTTATGGCCATCGATGCCGATGTCGACGCCGTTTTGCAAAAGGTTGATTTCGTTGTCGGTTATTTGTCCGTCTACTTGAACGTAATATTCTTTTTCAACTTTTTTGCTGCGGATAGCTTCGCTCATTTTTCCGTCTGTGGTCAGTAGGAGTAGGCCTTCAGAATCTTCGTCTAGACGACCGATTGCCATTGTACCTTCAGGAAAATTAAATAATTCGCCCAAGAGTTTCTTTTTTCTTTTGAGGTCATATTTGAATTGTGAGAGGTAGCCGTAGGGTTTAAAAATTTTGAAATGTTGGTGCATATTTTTTATTAGAAAAAAAACCACCGTTTCATTTTTTTTGTAAAAATGTTACGATGGTTTTATTGACATTGTAGGGCAGGTAGCGTGCTGCTTTTTGCTGGTAGCAAACGAACGCTTTTGGTTCTACTCTTTTTTGTCGGGGAACACAATTGAGAGCACTACCGAAATGATTAGTACGCCACCGATAACCATCAGTGAATGTAAAGATTCGATATGATAAAACGGTGCGATAACCATTTTGATGCCTATGAATGCTAGGATTATGGCAAGGCCGTACGGCAATTTGCTAAACAAATGAATGAAATTGTCTAACAAAAAGAATAAAGCTCGAAGTCCAAGAATTGCAAAAATATTGGAGGTGTACAAAATAAAAGGGTCGTTTGAAATTGCAAAAATCGCAGGAATTGAATCGACGGCAAAAAGCAAATCTGTAAACTCGATTACGGCAACAACTACCAAAAGTGGTGTTGCCATTTTTACGCCATTTTTGTACGTAAAGAATTTGTCGCCATCGTAACTATCGCCAACATTGAACATTTTACGGATAAGTCGTGCGCCTTTGGTGTTGTTATAATCAGTATCGTCATCATCGTCGCTTGACGACCACGATTGAATTCCAGCATAAATCAAGAATAGGCCAAACAAAGTCATGATAATATTGATGTCGTATTTGAAGCCCTCGAGACCCATAGTCGACATGATTTTGTTGAGGTAGGTAAGCTCTATCAAGAATGCGCCTGAGAAAATAAAAATTGCACGAAGCACCAAAGCGCCTATAATTCCCCAAAACAAAACCTTGTGTTTGCTGGTGCTTGGTACATCAAAAAACTTGAAAACAAGAATAAACACAAAAAGATTATCTACCGATAGGGCTTTTTCTATCCAGTAGGCCGATTGAAATTCGTAAAATTTTACTGAACCAGCATAGTAATAAACAAGTCCAGAGAATAGCATTGATAGTGAAATCCACACGACAGACCACGTGATGGCTTCTTTGTTTGTGACTTCGTGGCTTTTTTTGTTAAAAATTCCGAGGTCGAGTAGTAGCATTATTGCAACTGCTATTGCAAATGTGACAATGAGCCAAGGGTGTTCTTTGTAAATTGGGTGGTCGTTCATTTGTTTAATTTTTTTTAAATAAAATTATTTTGTGCAAAGGTACATCAAAATTTTTTATTGGTATTTGGTTAGAAAATCTTGTAGTCCGCCTTTCATTCCGTTGCCGACTGCTTCAAATTTCCATTCGTTGTTGCGTTTGTACAATCGTCCGAATTCTACGGCAGTTTCAATAGAAAAATCTTCGTCTAGTTCATATTTTACAATCTCTTCGTTGGTTGATTGATAATTCTGATGAAAGAATTTCGGATTTGCCCAAAATTTTGTCTTTTTTCTTGCGCCTTATGAATGCTTACCACAAACGTTATTTCTGTCACATTGTCTGCTGCTTTGGCCAGGTCAATAAAAATAGTTTCGTCGTCGCCCTCGCCTGCACCTGTGAGGTTGTCGCCACTGTGTTTGACCGATCCATCTGGTGATTCTAAATCGTTAAAAAAAACAAAATGATTGTCGCTTAGTAGCTTGGCGTCTTGTCCTAAAACAAACACAGATGTATCGACATCAAAAGCATCGCCTGTTGCGCTAGAGTTGCTGTCCCAACCTAGTCCGATTTTGAAACTTGGTATATTGATTTTTTCGCGTTGTCCTTTTTCTAAATTTATTGCCATTTTGCTAGTTTATTTTGAGGTTTAACATAGATCGTAAAACATTGGTTTGTTCGTCAATTTTTTGGAGATCATCCAAAAATGATATTGATGATATTTTTTGGTGATATTCTTTAATGACACTTTGCACTTCGTCTGGAATGACTTTTAGTTGCAAGGTGGATTGTTTTGTTAGTTCGTTTGTTTTTTCGTTAAGTTCATTGATGAGTGCTTG
>JBDLWE010000098.1:0-4281 GCA_039804445.1 Bacteroidota bacterium
GTTATCGAAACCGAGTTTTGCGCATTAATTTGGTCGTTGCCAGAATTGTTATTCAGTTTTTGTTGCACAAATGCCGTTACGCTAACTGTTGGAATAATTTGAAAATCGGCATAGAAATTAAAAACCGTTGGTAGTTTTACTTTCAAATCTTTAGATTCTTCTTTTCTGGTCAAAAAACCGCGCGTTTGCAAATAGTTTTCTATGTCTCGTGGGCCTTCAAGTTGCCCGACTTCGTTGAGGTTTAAAGCCTGCGAGCCTTGCAGCCTGAACTCGTATGTGCTTGTTCTTGCATTATCGTTTTTGAAAGTCATAGTTCCAATATTGCGAACAGACGCTCCGACTTTAAGTTTATAGTCACTTAGCGTCGATTTCATGATATAGTTTAGTCCTAAATCTGTTGCAAAGCCATTTAGACCACCAAAAAAAGATTGCCGAAAATCCTCGGCATTTGTAAAATTATTTGCAAATGCGCCAGAATAGCCAAAATTTACTCCCGCCGAAGCATTTGTGAGTGTCAAGTTTCCTGAAACATTGTTGATATCGCCTTTCAAAGCATCTACACCCACGTTGGCATAACTTGCAGGAAAAAGTAGTTTAAAAGTAACGCCACCACTTATCTGATGGTCATTTGTTTCAAAAATTTTTCGGGCTGCCGAAAGCCCAATTTCGCCCCAAGCGGTTGCGGTTAGTCTCTGGTTTTTGTCGCTATTGATTTGCGCCGATCCTAGTAAAGAATTGAGTCCACCATTAGAAAGCGCATCGCCCATATTGCTATTTACGTCTACAACGCTGCCTTTGATATAACTTTTTGACGTTAATGCAAACCCCCATCCGGCTGCTTTCATTGCAAATGCAGGCCCTTGAATTTCTGCATCTACGTTTGCATTTACAGGATCTTTGGTTTCAAAAAACTTTTTTTCGATATTTTCTCCAGCTATCAAGTCTTTAAAACCTACTGTGTTGTTGTTTGTGTTAATGCTCAGTGACAGCAACTGCACTTCAAACCTACTTTTTAAATTAACAAGTTCAGACGGGTTTATTGTCGCATTTAGAATTCCAATTCGAGACGATGTTCTAAAACCACCAAAATGTTCTTGAGAAAAGCAAATAGTGGCAATAAAAATGAATGCTGCCGTAAAATATTTCATTATCAGATTTTTGTTTTTGTTACACCAAATGTACGAAAATTATTGTACCAAAGTTTTTGTTTCATTCCAAATAATTTCATCAGGTGGCGATGCTAAAATTGTTGTGTTTTCTTTTGATACAGGATGATTAAAAACTAGCTTTCGTGCATGCAAACAAATGCCACCATCGGGGTTACTGCGGTCAAAACCATATTTTAAATCACCTTTTATTGGGCAGTTTATGGCTGCCAATTGAGCCCGAATTTGGTGGTGTCGTCCTGTATGAAGGTTTATTTCTAGCACAAAATAATTGTCGAGCACACAAATTGTTTTGTAATCCAAACTAGCAAGTTTGCTGTCAGGAACTTCTTTTATGTGGGCTTTTGAGGTATTGTTTTTTTCGTTTCGTTTTATAAAATGTTTTAGACTACCTGCTGAATTTTCGGGTTTATTTTTTACAATTGCCCAATAAGTTTTTTGGGTTTCTCGATTGCTAAAAAGCTCATTCATTCTGGTCAATGCCTTACTCGTTTTTGCAAAGACTACAATGCCCGTTGTTGGTCTGTCTAGTCTATGAATTACGCCTAAAAAAGCATCTCCAGGCTTATTATATTTGTTTTTTAAATATGTTTTGACAATATCCGATACTGGTACATCTCCCGTTTTATCGCCTTGAACAATGTCGCCAACCCTCTTGTTTATTGCAATCAGGTGATTGTCTTCATAAATAACTTGAAGATTTTCTGGCGTCGAAACTATCTTCATACGCTAGTATTGTTCTTTTTCGTTTGGAAAATCTTTTGACTTCACGTCAGACACATAATGTGAAATTGCAGTTGTCATTTGTTCAAATAAGTTCAAATATCGACGCAAAAATCGTGGACTAAATTCGTTATTCATGCCCAACATGTCATGAATGACCAAAACCTGACCATCTACGCCACCACCTGCGCCAATGCCTATCACTGGAATCGAGATATTTTTTGCGACATGCTCTGCTAGATGCGCTGGAATTTTTTCTAATACCAACCCGAAACAGCCTAGTTTTTCAAGCAATTTTGCATCCTCTAGCAACTTATCGGCTTCTACTTCTTCTTTGGCCCGAACGGTGTATGTCCCAAATTTATAGATTGATTGTGGCGTGAGACCCAAATGGCCCATTACAGGAATTCCTGCATTCAAAATCTTTTTTATAGAATCTTTTATCTCGCTGCCGCCTTCCATTTTTACGGCATGACCACCGCTTTCTTTCATGATTCTAATGGCAGATCGCAGTGCTTCTTTTGCATCAGATTGATAACTACCAAAAGGTAAATCTACCACCACCAAAGCCCTTTCTACAGCACGAACAACGCCAGATGCATGATAAATCATTTGGTCTAATGTTATAGGTAATGTGGTTTCATGCCCAGCCATTACATTGCTGGCAGAGTCGCCAACCAAAATCACGTCAATTCCTGCAGAATCTACGATTTTTGCCATCGTGAAATCATAGGCCGTGAGCATTGAAATTTTTTCGCCATTAGCTTTCATTTCAATGAGTGATTTGGTGGTTATTCTTTTATAATCTTTTTTGGCTGTAGACATTTTATTTTTTTAGAAAATTATTGCACAAAAGTAGTAAATCATTTGTGACTCAAACAAAAAAAATGATTTTGAAATAGGTTCAAAATCATTTTTTGTTTTTATGTATTACCAACTGTTATACTTTGGTTTATCCACCCACACGCTTTACTGTAAATCCCTTTGCTTTTAAGAACGCCATTATTTTATCGCGATAATCACCCTGAATCAAAATAGTTCCTTCTTTAAAACTGCCACCTACAGACAGTTTTGTTTTAATTTCTTTGGCTATAATTTTAAAATCTTCCTCTTCGCCATCATAACCTTCAATAATTGTTACAGGCTTGCCTTTTCTGCGTTCGTATTTGCAAATCAATGGCTCTTTTTGGATATAAAGTTCGTGTGCAATTGCAGGTTCTTTTTTATCTTCAAATACTTCGTGATCAGGAAATAAATTTGACAGTAAATCTCGTAAATCCATATTTATTTTTTGATAAGTCCCAAGTCTACAAGGCGTTCATGCAAAAATTCGCCTGCAGAAATATCGTCATATAATTTTGGATTTTGGGCATCAATGCAATTTTGTAAGCAATCGAGGCGCATTTCGCTCACTGGGTGCATAAAAAACGGAATTGAATATCTGGATGTTCCCCAAAGTTCACGCGGCGGATTTACCACTTGGTGAATCGTAGATTTCAGTTTGTTATTGGTATGCCGAGATAGCATATCGCCAACGTTGATAACCAATTCGTCTGGCTCAGCAACAGCGTCTATCCAATCGCCATTGTGGTTTTGGACCTGTAGCCCTTTGCCTTGAGCGCCCATCAACAGCGTAATCAAATTGATGTCGCCATGTGCCGCGGCGCGAATTGCGTTTTCTGGCTCGGATGTTATTGGTGGATAATGAATTGGTCGCAAAATAGAATTTCCTTCATAACCATATTTGTCGAAATAAAATTCGTCTAAACCAAGATGAAGTGCCAATGCTCGTAAGACGAAAATACCTGTTTTTTCGAGCATTTTATAGGCCCGTTCGCCGACTTTATTAAAATTTGGAAGTTCTGTAACCGTTACATTAGCAGGATATTCTGCTGCATATTTTGAATCGGTGGTTACATATTGCCCAAAATGCCAAAACTCTTTAAGATCGCCTTCTTTTTTGCCTTTTGCGTGCTCTTTTCCAAACGACACGTATCCACGCTGTCCACCAATACCAGCAATTTCATAGCTGTATTTGGTTTCAAGTGGCAACGAAAAAAAGTTTTTTATTTCGCCATAAAGTTCACCAACTAAAGTATCGTCTAAAAAGTGACCTTTCAAGGCTACAAAGCCTATTTCTTCAAAAGCACTACCGATTTCATTAACAAATTTTTGTTTGCGTATCGGGTCGTCTGACAGGAAATCACGCAAATCTACGCTAGGTATATTCTGCATTATCTTTGGTTAATAAGTTTGATAATCAAAAGTAATAAAAAAAAATGTTCAAAAATTATAAAAACAAAATAAAAATTGAAGTGAAATAAAACCTCTTATTGTGAAGTTTAATACAATCTAGTTTAAAAATTTTTCAAAATTCGCATCAAAAAGACTT
>JBDLWE010000099.1:0-12495 GCA_039804445.1 Bacteroidota bacterium
TCGAGGCAAAATGCTTTATTTTTAATTAATAAAATAAGGCATCAAAAATTATTAAAATAGTCGCCAAAAACTATCTATAAATCATATACGTGTAAACAATTTACATTAAACTACTATTACATAATTAAAAATTTAAGTTATAATTTTACGATAATATTCTATTTTTAATAGATATTTATGTAATTTATTGCGTATAATTCAATAATTTAAGTATCTTTGTATATCCTCAAACGAAAAATTAAATTCTTCATAACTATGAGAACTTCATTTCGTTTTTTTAACATTTGGTTTGTGGTTATATTTCTAAGTACAATTTGCTTGTGTTCTGGTCAAGAAAAGTACGCTGGGATAGAAATAGGAAGTAAAGGAATAAAAATTTCAATTTTATAAATAGCTAATATGCGCCGTGGGTCATATAAGGTACTGGATTTTTGGACCGAAAACGTGGGAATCGTAAAAAATATTTCGATTGATGGCACTTTGGCTATTGAAGATATTGATAATGCCAGCAACGTTGTTACATTAAACTACGCCAAACTTCGATCAAAGTTTAAAATAGCGCCCGAAAAAATATTTATAGTAGCGTCTTCGGGGGTAGGAATGGCAACTAACACTGCTGTTTTGGTTTCTAAAATCAAAACAGCAATCAATAAAGATTTGGATATTATTTCATCAAAACTCGAGGCGAAGTTACTTTTCAAAGGCTGTGTTCCCCCAAAAATGTTTAATTCTACGGTACTAATTGATATTGGTGGCGGCAATACAAAAGGTGGATACACAGAAGTCCTAAATGACAATTTAGTTTTTTTTCCGATAAACCTAAATTTGGGTACCATAACTTTAACTGAAAAACTAAATAAAAAAACTAAAAACAGTAATTTAGATCAATTTTTAGTAGCAAACTTTTCAAACCAACAAGAATTGACAACGTCGATAATCGAAATGATGTTACAAAAACCTTTGGTAAACAAAAAGGACAAAATTTTATTAACTGGTGGCGCAATTTGGGCTTTTTACACATTGTTTCATAATACGCCAACGCAAAATATGAACCTAATCAAGTTAGAAGACGTTCGGGAATTCAACGCACAGGTTCAAAATAATTTTTCCAAATTTACAAGATTGGCAACCGTAAATTCAGATGTCGCTGCTGTTCTTAAAACATATTCACAAAAAAATTTGATTGCTGCAAACAGCCTGCTATTAACAACTATTGAAAACATTGAAGATGTTGACAATAAAAATCTATACTTCGCTAAAAATGGTTATTTGGCTTGGCTGATTTCCTACATTTATGATGCTGCGAAAGGTGTTCGAATGATGTACTAAAAAAAATTATTTAATAGTATGTTTTTGTTGTCAAAATATGTAATTTTGCCACAGTGTTACTTTTCAATATATCAATTTAAATTTGATAATTTCCCAAATCAAAAATGAAACATTTACCTATTTTTTTTTTTAAAATACTTTTAATTTTTTTTCTAAAATCATCGCAATCCGCTGCACAAAATAACCTATACGCAGGTATTGAAATGGGAAGTAAGGGCATAAAAATGTCTGTTCTTGATATTCAAAACATTAAAAAAGGAGAGTTTACTTCAAAGGCATTTTGGACGGAAAACACCGCACTTGCAAAAGGAATTGCCAAAGATGGTAACCTAAATATTGCAGATATCGAACTTTCAAGTCAAGTGGTTTTAAAAAATTATAACAAATTTATAAAAGACTATAAAGTAGACAAAAAAAGAATTTTTGTCATCGCATCGTCTGGTGTGGGCATGGCCAATAATACAGATTTGCTAGTTGCGAGAATAAAAGTGCTGCTAAATGTAGATCTTGAAATAATTCCGACCGAGCGTGAAGCACGATTATTAATCGCAGGTGGCGTACCAGCGAGCAGATACACAAATTCTGTCTTAATTGATATTGGTGGTGGCAATACAAAAGGAGGATATATTGACGTGAAAAACATAGATACCTATGTTTTTTTTCCAGTGAGTATGCGCCTTGGAACGGTTACATTGACCGAGAAAGTAAAACTATATACACAAACCGAAGATTTTTCTGAATTTTTAGAATGGAGCACAGTTTATAACGACTTACTAAAGTCTGAAGTTACTGGAATGTTTAATCGACGTACTTCTGCAAAAACTAAAAAAAACATATATTTTTCTGGCGGTGCCGTCTGGGCATTTAAAACACTATTTGATAGAAAACCGATTGATAACTTTAGTGAATTTACTCCAAAAGAAGTAAAAGATTACAAAACACAACTCGTATTTGATTTTGCGAAATTTGAAAAACTTGCAAAAACCAATGCAGAGGTGGCAGCCGTGCTTAAAACCTATGATCAAAAACATCTTCTTTCGGCAACAGATTTACTACTTGGTCTTTTAAACAATATTGAAAATCCAGAAGAAAAAAAATTTTATTTTGTTAAAAACGGTCAAATGGCTTGGCTTGTAGCATACGTTTTAGAATCAGTCAAAGGTGGAAAAACCATCTATTAAATTGATTCAATATTCTCGATAATTTCTTGTGCTTTAGTTTTTATTTTGAACAAATCTTCAGGGGGCATTTTATTCAATAAATTCATCATCATTGCCATTCTATTGTTGTTTTTAAAATGATGTCGCTTTTCGTCTAAAAAATTCCAGTATAACGTGTTGAAAGGGCATCCTTTTTCGCCAAATTTTTCTTTAACGTTATAATGACATTTGGTGCAGTAATTACCCATTTTGTTGATATATGCACCAGACGAAACATAGGGTTTTGTGGCAATAATTCCACCATCTGCATATTGGCTCATACCACGTGTGTTGGGCATTTCGACCCATTCAATTGCGTCTATATAAACCCCTAGATACCAGGCGTCGACCTGGTCGGGGTGCATTTGCGTGAGCAAACTAAAATTGCCTATAACCATCAATCGCTGGATGTGGTGCGCATAGGCATAATCCAAACTTTGATTGATTGACCTGCTCATACAATTCATTTTTGTGTCGCCTGTCCAGTACCAATTTGGCAGTTTATTAGTGTTTTCTAACGTATTCTTGGTAGCATAGTTTGGCATATTTGCCCAATAAATTCCACGAATATACTCTCGCCAGCCCAATATTTGTCGCACAAATCCTTCGACTTGCGAAATAGTAATGGTTTCAGGATTTTTATAATAAGCATCAACAACAGCATCAACAACTTCTTTTGGCGAAAGCATTTTAGAATTCATTGCAAACGAGAGCCGCGAATGAAACAAAAACTTCTGGTCGTTATGCATTGCATCTTCATAATCGCCAAAATAAATCAAAAGATTTTTACAAAAATAAGATAGCATTTGCTCACATTCTGCTCTGCTTATTGGCCACACAAAATTGTCAACATCTACTCGTCCAAAATATTTTATCTGAGCTTTTTCTAATTCTAAAATAGATTCAGTAACGTTTTTCTTGAAATTTATTTCTTCAGGAATCGGTACTTGCCCAGTATATTTTTTACGATTGTTATGGTCAAAATTCCATTGATTGCCCTCTGGCGTTGCGCCTTGCATCAAAACTTCGTGCTTTTTGCGCATCATTCGATAGAAATTTTCCATCAAAAACAACTTTTTACCTGCAAAAAAATCTTTCAATTCATTTCTAGTTGTATAGAAATGTTGAGAATCTACCACATTTGATTCAATTGTCAAACTTACGCAAATGGCTTTCAACTGCTCATCCAAACGATATTCATCAGGAAATTGATACTCAAACTTTTCGATTTTGTGTTTTAAAACACAATCTTCAATAATTTGTTTTAAATCGTGTTTATTGTTTTCATCGTTCAATTTAAAATAATTTACTTCATGACCCTGTGAAATCAATTCATTTGAAAAATTTTGCATCGACAGAAAAAACGCAATAATTTTTTGAACATGGTGTTTCACATAATTCGTTTCTTGTTTCATTTCTGCCATCAAATAAATAACATTTTGATCGACATTTTCGTACCACGAATGATTAGAATTTAGTTGATCGCCAAGAATAAGTCGTAGTGTTTTCATTTCAAAAAAAATTAAATATTATTTGGGCGTGCCCCTCAAGATTGCTTCGTTACCTCGCAATTTCGGGTCGGGCTTTCCGTTCCCGCTTTTTTAAAATTGGCAAAAAAGCCAATTTTAAAAAGAGCTCCACTGCAATCCCTCACGCAAGGCACCGTCTTAAAAAACGAAATGCTATTTTAAAATCAAGTAATTACTCAAGCCACAAATCAACATATTCGCCTTTTGCGTCATACATTTCGGCTTGTCGTTTGATATTGAATTTGCGGTCACGTGGGTCGTTCCCAACACCAGCATTATACATCCAATTGCCCCAGTTTGAGTGCACGTCGTAGTCTATAAGCATCGATTCAAAATAGGCTGCGCCACGCCGCCAGTCTTGCTCCCACTCTTTTGCCCAAAAACTCGCCACGTTTTGGCGGCCACGATTGCTCATGAATCCAGTTTCTTTTAACTCAATCATGTTTGCGTTTACAAACGGCTCACGTGTGTTGCCATTAGTCCAATCTCGAAAGGCTTTATCGTTGTTTTTCCAGTCATATTGCTTGCCCAAAATACCATCGATTTTAAATATCAAATCGCCGTGTTTCAACGCAACATACTTAAAATAATCTCGCCAAATCAATTCAAAAACCAACCAATACGTATCTTCATTCTTAACGATTTGTTGTTCAAACTCTTGCAATTGCCAATAAATTGTTCTTGCCGAAATACTCCCATTTGCCAACCATGCCGAAAATTTTGAACTATATGCATCTCCAATTAAACCATTTCTGGTTTGTTTGTATGTGGCAACATTTTCTGTGTCAAAAAAATAACTTTCAATCCGACGATTTGCCTGTGTTTCGCCACCTTTAAAAGGAAAAGCCGATTCGGGATGGGTTTCAAAATCTTCAAAACCCAAATCGGTAAGTGTCGGAATTTTAGTCAAATTCTCAACTAAATTCTCTGCAGATTTACTTTTAATATCCACACAATTTCTAATTTTTGATGACTTTTCGCACAGCTTTCTAAACTCCGTAAAAACCTGCGGAATCGACTTGAAATCTTTGTACGGAATATCATCAGGATGAAACAAAAATTGGTCGTATGTTGCTGTCCAGATTACATTTATTAATTGCGAAGCAACCGATTCATTATCTCGAAGTTCATCTTTAGTGAATTCTTTTTGCAAAAAAATATCTGAGATTTGATAATCATTTACAAGTTTCGGAAGCACATTTGCAGGACTATCTAAATATACAAAAAGTGAAATATTGCTATCAGCTAAATTTTTCTTCAAATTCACTAAGGTTTCCAACAAAAACTTCGTTCTAAACTTTTCTGTTTTTTTGAATCCGTATTTAGATAATTCAAAAATCTTTGGGTCTATGCAATAAACACCAATTGTTTTACCCGATTTTTCGGTTGCTTTCTTTAACGAAACGTTGTCTTGCACACGCAAATCATTCCTAAACCAAACTAAATTATTCATAATTATTTTTGAAAATAAATTTTAAAATTATTTCTTGGTACGTCTACATTTTTCGCCACAATACTTGACTTCGTCCCAATTTTTTTCCCACTTTTTGCGCCACGAAAAAGGAAAGCCACAGGTCAAACAGGTTTTTTCGGGCAAGTTTACTTTTTTATGTGCCATTTTATTACAAAAAAGATTTTGTAGCAACTTCAGGACGCGCATATTCAAATCGGTCAACAAGTTTTGGCAAACAATAGCCGTCAAGCCCATTTATGGCCATAACATTAGCTTTGTCAAGTTGCAGCCAACCATCTTCATTTGCCAAATCATCACGATAAAAAACTTGTTCTATAGCAGCAATAATGTGGATCGTACCGTTTTCAAGAATCGGATATTCGTTCAAATATTTACACAAAAGCTGCACCGGCGCATTTTTCACAAACGGAATTTCAATACCATCCTTATATTCGGATTCAAGATTTGTTTTTTCAAATTCAGAAACACCTTCGTCATAGCTTGCCGAACTTTGATGAGCATCTGCAATAATCTCGGCGGTTACATGATTGACCGAAAAATAGCCAGTTTCTAGAATATTTTTATAAGTGTCTCGTGGCACAGTCGTTGGGCGAAGTATAAAACCAAGCATTGCAGGATTGCTACCCAAATGTGTGATGCTGCTAAAAATAGCTACATTTTCGTGACCATCTACAGATTTTGTGGCTATCAAATTTGCCGATTTATATCCGGTACACGAATTAATCAAATTTAATCGATAAATTTTATTCATCGATGCAATATCGCTTTTAGAAACGCTCTTCATTTTTAAAATTTTAAAATGCAAATATATAGTTTTGTTTATCTAAATTCAATAAATGTTAAACAAAAATAAAATGATAAATTGCAGATATTCTAATTTTGAAGATACAAATTTATGATTACTGCTTTTTTAACGTCTTTTTTGACAATAAATCATAAATCGATAAAATTTTTATAATTAAATTTAAAATAGTTTGTCTGTTTATTAATTTTAAATACTTTTGTAAAAAATATTTACAATGTCCACAACAATTTTTTATAACAATTCATTTTATTATTTCTGGAAAGAAATAGGGATTGTCGTGTTATAAATTAATTTTAAATTATAAAACAAAACAATCCTGATGTAAGTCAGGATTTTTTTTTGAAATATGGAAACAACAACAATAGCCATTCAAGGCATCAGAGGCTCATTTCATCATCAGGTTGCTGACACAATTTTTGGCGATGATATCATTTTAGACGAATGTATGTCATTTGATAAACTAGTACAATCATTACTGTCGGGCAAGTCACAAAAAGCAGTGATGGCTTTAGAAAACTCAATTGCTGGGTCTATAAATCCTAACTATGCATTGATAGACAATAACAATTTGCATATCATTGGCGAATTTTATTTGAATATTGACATGAATTTAATGGCGCTCAAAGGTCAAAAAATCGAGGATATAACAGAAGTGCATTCGCACCCTATTGCACTATTGCAATGTGGTGTGTTTTTTAGTCAATATCCTCACATAAAGTTGGTCGAAAGTGCCGATACTGCCGAAACTGCGCAACGTATTCACGACCAAAACCTTTCAGGCATAGCCGCTGTGGCCAGTCCTGTTGCGGCAACTATGTATAAACTCGATGTTTTGGCATCAAGTATTCACACCGTAAAAAGTAACAAAACGCGGTTTGTAATTTTGAAAAACAAAAAGAAAGAATTGCCAAAAGAACAAATCAACAAAGCAAGTATCAAGTTTGAATTAGACGACGCGCCGGGCAGTTTAGCCACGATTTTAAACTTAATGAATAACTGCAAACTCAACCTGACCAAAATACAATCAATGCCGATTATAGAAACGCCTTTTCAATATTCGTTTTTTGTGGATGTGGTTTTTGAAAAATATAAACACTATGAAAAAGCCAAAAAAATAATCGAAATTATGACAACACATTTCAAGGTTTTAGGTGAATATCGAAGTGATGAAATGGCAAATTTGAAACCAACTACACAAGCAATTGTCGAGAGTCAGAACGCATAAAAACTTGAAACAAAAGAACCTGAAACCTTTTTCGATGACCGCAAATAGACTAAATACCGTAACAGAATACTACTTTTCGCATAAACTGCGTGAAATTCGTGAATTGATAAATCAAGGCAAACCCATCATTAATATGGGAATTGGCAGTCCCGATTTGCAACCGCACCAATCGGTTGTTGACGCCATTCAAGAATCAGTTTTAGATATAAATGCCCATCAATACCAATCATATCAAGGGTTGCCAGAATTGAGAGCAGGTTTTGCCGCTTTCTACAAAAAATTTTATGATGTTCTGCTTGACGCAAATTCAGAAATTTTGCCATTGCTAGGTTCAAAAGAAGGAATTATGCACATTTCGATGGCTTTTTTGAATGTGGGTGACCATGTTTTGATCCCTAATCCAGGCTATCCGACCTATGCGTCGGTTACAAATTTGGTTGAAGCAACACCAATATATTATGATCTTTTAGAACAAAATAATTGGGAACCTGATTTTGCACAACTTGAACAGTTAGATTTATCAAAAGTAAAACTAATGTGGGTTAGTTATCCGCACATGCCCACAGGTGCAGCAGGCAGTTCAGTACTTTTTAAAAAATTGGTTGCGTTTGGCAAAAAACATAATATCTTGATTGTAAACGATAATCCGTATAGTTTTGTTTTAAACAAAAATCCAATGTCAATTTTGCAAGTCGCTGGCGCAAAAGATGTTTGTTTGGAACTGAATTCACTATCAAAAACTTTCAATATGGCAGGGTGGCGCGTGGGGATGCTGTGTGGTAAAAAAGAGTTGATCGATGCGGTTTTGAAAGTAAAAAGCAACATGGATAGCGGCATGTTCTATGGCATTCAAAAAGGCGCGATTGCAGCTTTGAAATTAGAACAAAACTGGTTTGATGATTTAAATTTGATTTATGAAAAGCGTAGAAACCTTGTTTTTGAATTAGCCGAAAAACTAAATTGCACGTGTGACAAAACTGCAGTCGGAATGTTTGTTTGGGCAAAATTGCCAGTAGAAATAATCGATTCTGAAAAATTTGTAGATGAAATTTTGTACAAAAAAGATTTATTTATCACGCCAGGAACAGTGTTTGGGAGCAATGGCGAAAGATATATTCGGTTTTCGTTGTGCGTAGATGAAGAGCGGATTGGGGAAGCCTTAAAAAGAATTACGAATTAGAAATTACGAATTACGAACAGGCAATTTTAGATTAACGATTTTAGATTAACGATTTTTTGATTAACGATTTTAGATTAACGATTTTAGATTAACGATTTTGGAAGGCAAGTTGCTAAACCTGATAAACTTTTTAACTTTATAAACCTTTTAAACTTGTAAATTTTTAAACTTTTAAACTAAAAAACAACGATGATATTTTGCGACCAATGTTTAAATCTAGCGTCGACGCAAGTAAAAATCCTTTTTTCAAATTGCCTTGACGGCAAAATACTTTGGCAATTTGAAAAAAGATTGGAAAGACGGCGGGAAACCAACTTGAAATAATGCCCGATGATGGGCTTCGGAAAAATAAAAATAGTATCAATAAAAAAAAGTTATGGAAAATAAAAAACAAATGGGCGATTGGTTGCGAGATTTTAAATTATCGCATCCGCTGGTAATTGCAGGGCCGTGCAGTGCCGAAACCGAAGAACAAGTTTTGAAAATTGCACACGAATTGAAAAATTCTGACGTGTCGATTTTTAGAGCCGGAATCTGGAAACCTCGCACGCGCCCTGGAGGTTTTGAAGGCGTTGGCGCAATTGGTCTAAAATGGTTGCAGAAAGCAAAAGCCGAAACGGGCCTACTCATGGCGACCGAAGTGGCCAACGCAACGCACGTAAAATTGGCTTTGGAACACGACATTGACGTGCTGTGGATTGGGGCGCGAACGACCGTGAACCCGTTTGCGGTGCAAGAAATAGCCGATGCATTGGCTGGTACCGACAAAATTGTGTTGGTCAAAAATCCTGTAAACCCCGATTTGGCACTTTGGATTGGTGGCGTAGAACGGCTTTATAACGCTGGCATAGAGAAACTTGGCGTGATTCATAGAGGGTTTTCGACTTACGAAAAAACTAAGTACAGAAACATTCCGGAATGGCAAATTGCTATTGAGTTGCAAAGCAAATTTCCAGATTTACCGCTGATTATAGACCCTTCGCACATTACTGGTCGACGAGATATGATTCAAGAAGTATCGCAACAAGCGCTTGATTTAAACTATGATGGTTTGATTATCGAGAGTCACACTGACCCTGATAATGCATGGAGCGATGCTGCGCAACAAGTAACACCAAAGGTTTTGAAACATATTTTTGAGCAATTGAAAGTCAAAAAAACATCTGTTGACGAAGATGGTTATAACACCGAAATGATAAAACTGCGCGCAAATATTGACATTGCCGATGCAAAACTTTTAGAAATTTTAGGCAACCGAATGAAAACCGCCGAGCAAATTGGCGCACTTAAAAAAGCCAATAATGTGGCGGTTTTGCAAAACAAACGATGGAACGAAATTCTAGGTAAAATGATTCTTGAAGGCGAAGAAAAAGGATTGTCAGAAGAATTTATTTTGAGACTTTTTAAGGCAGTGCACCAAGAGAGTATCACGCATCAGGAACGGGTTATTAATTCTTGATATTAGAAGGTATAGCAAAAAAATATTAATTATATTTGAGTCATGAAATATCCTAGAAAACTGTCTGCAGGTGCAAATAATACCGTAATTGTGTTAAACGATATTGAAGTTGCAAAACTTTTTACTGCCGACACGAGGTCGGATATTGGATCTGAAAGCGAGAAAATGAAGTTTGCAAACAATATCAACGGTTTGGTTTCAAAATTTACTCGATTAGATTTTAACGATAATTTACAGGCAGAAATGCTTGTTATGGAACGCATAAAACCTATTGATTTTCGTGCCTATGAAATTGAAATTCGGGAATTGTGGATTGACGTTTTTGAGAACGAATTGAAAACTTTGCACAAGGCAGGATTTGTGCATCGCGATTTGAAACGACCAAGCGATATTCAGGGTTTAGCTTTTGATAATATATTATTGACCGAACAAGGAATTCGCTTGATAGATGTCGGAATTTCAGCTTTGAAACACCAAGTTGGCGACAAACTTTTCGATAAAATGGTCGACATTGAATTGAAGGAATTGGAGCTTTTTAAGGAATATTTTTTAAATCGGTAATCTATAAAATCATCATAAACTGCACTTCAGCATCCTATCATTTCCAAAAATATCTTTGCGAAGTTCAACGTTTTTAAAACCTAAATTCTCTAAAAGGTTTTTGGTTTCTTTGCCAAGATATTGGTTGATTTCAAAATATAAATTGCCGTTTGGCTCAAGAAAATCTCTGGCTAAAATGGCAATTTTTTTATAGAAAATAAGTGCGTCATCATCATCAACAAAGAGTGCAAGATGCGGCTCGTTGTCCAGAACATTTTTTTGAATTTCGTGTTTTTCTAGATTCCGAACATATGGCGGATTTGATACAATAATATCAAACTTTTGTGGCAAATATTTAGAATTTAGAATGTCTTGTTGAAAAAATTCAATTTCGACATTGTTATTTTTGGCATTTATTTTGGCTGTCGCTAATGCTTTTTCGGATATGTCATTTGCAAAAACTTTTGAATTTTCAAGATTTTTTTTTAGTGAAATCGCGATACAACCACTTCCTGTACCAATATCCAAAATTTTAGGATTATCTATTTTTGCATTTTTAAATTCATTAAGAATCCACTCGACAAGCTCTTCGGTTTCGGGTCTAGGAATCAAAACATATTCGTTAACAATAAAATTCAGTCCATAAAAACTTGTTGTACCTAATATATATTGAATCGGATTTTCGAGTTTCAATTTCTCAAAAATACTATTAAAGATCTGAATATCAATTTCGTTGAATGTTAAATCTGACTGTAATGCCAAATCAATTCTTTTCATATTAAACTTATTTTCTAAAATCAAATAGAAAAAACTATCAACTTCACCTTCATCATAAATAGACATTAAAGCAATAACGAAACAATTTTTATAATCTTTGATTTTCATTTTTACAACTTTTTGAGCATCCAAACCGGGCAACTCGTGTGGCCCGTACTACCCATTGGCGCATCGATATTTATAAAACCTACTTTTTTGTACAGCTTCTGCGCATCAATCATATACGGCATAGTTTCGAGATAGCAACCACTATATCCGAACGATTTTGCGTCTGCCAAACAAATTTCCATTAATTTGCTGCCAAGTCCAAGACCACGGGCTTCGGGCAAAAAATACATTTTTTGAAGTTCGCAAACGTCGCCTTCAAGCGGTCCAATTCCTGAACCACCAATTATTATGTCATCATTTTCAATAACATAATAAACAGATTTTGGCTCTTGATAGACTTCAAATAAATTGAACAAAAACGGATCTGCATAGGCCGTTCCTACTTTTGGCGCACCCATTTCCATCAAAACGGTTTGAACAATTTCGCCAACGGCTTGATTGTCTTTTTGTTGAATTTTTCTGATTTTCATAAATAAATTGTTTGCCACAAAAGTACATTTTTTAGGATATTCTAGACCTAAACTAAATCTAAATTATTTTGTCTAAAAATGATTTTACAATCAAAAGATTACTATTTTTACGACCAATAACAAAATGATTTATGCCAGAAATTTTATCGTTTTTATTTATTTTCATAATTGCACTACTCATTGGATTTTTCGTCGGAAAAATGATTTTTGGTTCAAAATTTTTGTCAGAAAAAACGAGTCTGTCCGACAAAATACTTGTACTGGAAAACCAATTAATTCAAGAGAAATCAATTTTTGAAAACGAAAAATTAAATATCCAAAAACAGTTTTCATCCTTTCGAACAGAAATCGAAAAGCTTCATGCAGACAAAGACATTCTTCGAAACGAAAAAGAAGCAAT
>JBDLWE010000100.1:0-12986 GCA_039804445.1 Bacteroidota bacterium
TTTTTTCGGTTGCAATATTCTTTTGTTCCTTTTTTATTGGAGTTGTTGTACAAAATCTAAACGACGTTCAAAACGAAAAATCTCATTACTCTAAACTTATTCATAAAGAATTTAGGTCTCAAATAATTGAACTTTGTGTATCTGAGAAATTAAAAACTACAACTTTTGCCAATCGACATTTTGCAACAGTAAATTTTATTGATGGAGTAAAAACGTCAGGCAAAATACTTTTAAATGTTTATAAAGATTCTACAACTGCAACGCTAAAAGTTGGCGATAATATTAAAATTACCACAAATATATTAGGGCACAAACCACCTAATAATCCAGACCAGTTTGACTATGGTAAATATTTGACTCGAAAATCAGTGCTTGCGCAAATTTATGCCACACCTTCAGAAATTTTAATATCAACAACAAAAAACAAAAATATATGGTTTTATGCCGATGAGTTTCGGAATAAAATTATTGATAATTTAAGAAAAAACAATTTTCATGAACGAGAATTGCAGGTTGTAAATGCGCTGATTCTGGGTCAACAGCAAGAACTAGACACAGGCGTTTTGCAGGATTATCAATTGGCAGGAGCGGTTCATGTATTGTCGGTTTCTGGTCTTCATGTCGGGATTATTTTGTTGTTTTTAAATTTTTTATTAGCATTTTTGCCAAAAACAAGATTTTATAATGTTCTTAAATTTATCATTATTGTAGTTTCATTATGGGCATTTGCCTTTGTGGCTGGGTTATCACCATCTGTTATTCGGTCAGCAACGATGTTTTCTTTTTTGGCGGCAGGACAGTGTTTAGGTCGCGAAAGCAATATTTTTCATACGCTTATTGCATCATTGTTTTTTATTTTGCTGGTCGAGCCGTCATTTATTTTTGATGTCGGCTTTCAATTGAGTTATGTTTCGTTGTTCTTTATTTTATGGGTCCAATCGATGTTAAGTAATCTATGGATTCCAAAATATAAAATAACAAAATACCTTTGGGATATTATAACAGTTTCAATAGCTGCACAACTTGGCGCATTTCCCTTGAGTGTGTACTATTTTCATCAATTTCCTGGATTATTTTTTGTTACAAACCTTATAATTCTTCCTGCACTTGGCGTTATCATGGCAATCGGTGCATTTGTTATGGTTATGGCCTATTTTGATTATACACCAGCAATACCGATGATACTTTTAGAAAAAATGATATTTTATTTAAACGATATTATTGCAAAGATTGCTTCAATAGAAACGTTTATTATCAAGAATATTTCGCTGACGCAGTCGATGCTTTGTTTTCTATATGTAGTAATTATATGTATGGTCTTTTGGTTTCAGAAAATGAACTATCGACGAGGATTGGCCGTATTGCTATCGATTATCTGTTTTCAATTATCATCTTTTTGGAACAAGTTCGAGATAGAGAAAAAACAGTCATTGCTTGTATTTCATAACACAAAAAAAACTCTGCTAGTAGCCCGCAACGGAAAAGAAGTGAACGTCTACAGTGATCAAAGCCGTGTTGAGATTCAAAAAAACAAGTCACTACAATCTTATCTAGTATCCAATTTTTTATGCATAAAAAAACAAATACCCTTGTCTAATTTGCTTTATTACAAAGACAGAAAAATCTTGATTGTTGATAGTGCTTTTACTGCAGCATCATCAATAAAGCCTGACATAATAATTTTGCGGCAATCTACAAAACTGAATTTTGAAAGGTTTTTAGAGTCAAATCGTCCAAAAATCATCATCGCTGATGGCTCAAACTATAAATCATATTTGCGTTTTTGGGAAAAAACTTGTGAAAACAAAAAAATCCTTTTTCATGCCACGCCCGAAAAAGGATTTTATGAAATTAAATAAACGGCCCAAATACTTATTACTTTATCTTTGGTTTGGATTTTTTGGATGGCTTTGCCGATTTTGCTGTTTCTGCGGTTGTTATGGCATAAACTTTTTTATTTAGTTTCAAAACCTCATCTGCGCTTTTTATCCAAGTCACCGGTCCGCCGGCTTGGTAGCCAAGTCCTCCTAATAGTTCAAAAGTGATTTTACCTTCTTTAACGTCTGCATTCGCAACCCTTATTGATGGAAAACCTTGAATTTGAAAAATTTGTTGCAGCGAATTATTTTGCGCTTTTATGTCATCTGGTTGAGAAGTTCTTCTCGGAAAATCAAGATCGACCAAAACCACTTTCTGTTTAGCCCACTCAGTAAATTCGGGTGTTTTAAAAACCTCGTTCTGAAGTCTAATGCACCAACCACACCAATCTGAACCTGTAAAAAACAGAAACATTGGTTTTTGTTCTTTGATAGACCTTTCGATTGCTTTGTTAATATTAGTCTCCCAAACTAAATCTTGTGCAAAAACACCGTTTGATAATGCCAATAAAATTAATAAAAAAATTAGTCTCCTCATCGTTATATTTTAATTTCTGGCAAAAGTTGGTCTGGGGTTCTATAACCTACAACAGATTTAGAGATTGCACCCTTTTTGTCAAAAATTACCATTGTTGGATATCCCTGTAAATTCAAAAATTCTGTAAATTGGTGCGTTCCGTTTCTGCCTTTTTGCCCACTATTATAGGTAGGATTGGTATATTTTTTCTTCAAATAGGTAACTTCAGAATTTCCTTCGGCGTTAAATTTTACGGCATAATAGTTTTTTGAAACAAAATCGACTACGCTTTTTTCTCTAAATGTTTTTGCGTCAAGCATTTTACATGGACCACACCAATCTGTATAGACGTCCATAAAAATTGGTTTTGGCGACTTTTTTTGAAGTGTAAGCGCTTCATTTAGCGTAAGCCATTTTATCTCTTGGGCGCTTGCTACAGAGAAACTAAAACTTGCTAAAAGGACTAAAATTATTTTTTTCATGATTTTAAAATGTATTTTTATTCACAAATATATTTCAACTATCGTTCCTAATTTAGTTTTGACAAAAATATTTGTAAAAATTTATGATTTATTACTATTTGATTCCGTGCATTAATTTTTTCAGAACTGGTGTCATCATCATAATAAACAATCCTAAACCGACCGGAATAATAGTGAATATCAAAAAGAATGTCGTCATTGAGTATTGCGCAGTGATTTCATCAATCATGCCCCCCATCGAACCCGCTGTTTTGTTACCGATGGCAATGGCAAGATACCATACGCCAAACATCATGGCTATCATTCGACCAGGGACCAATTTACTTACATATGACAAACCTACTGGCGAGATAAACAATTCGCCCATTGTATGAAAAAAGTAAGCCATAACAAGCCAAATGATACTTACAGACGCAATTTTCGCACCTGCAGGAATACTGCTTGAACCATAAGCAAGAACGCCAAATCCAATGCCTAACAAAATCATTCCGAAACCGTTTTTGAATGTTGCCGACGGGTTGTATTTGCTTTCCCACAATTTAGAAACCAGCGGTGCAAACGAAATAATGTATAAAGCGTTTAAAATTTGAAACCAACTTGCTGGAATTTCAGATTTTATCTCGCTATACTGCTGCTTGAGCATATAAATTACTAAAAACCAAATTATTGCAAAACCTACCGACAAAATAATATTACCTAATGCAAACTTGCCGAATGTTTGTTTAAAAAGTTTGATTAAAACATAGGTAATAATTGCGAGCGGAACCAAAGTAATCACTGAATTGACAATATTAAAAACAAGTTTAGAACTACCTACCAAAACCCTATCGGTATAATCGCTAGCAAAAATTGTCATAGATCCGCCAGCTTGCTCAAACGATGCCCAAAAAAACACTGTTATAAACGCAAGAATTATAACAGCTATCATTCTATCTCGTAAAACCAGGGTGTACTGTGAAATTCGTTTTGCCAATAAAAAAATAAAAACAGAAAGTGCAAGAACGACTACAAAAGTGCTGCCCGCGATGCTACCAATCTTAAAATCAAATAAATTAAAACTCGATATTTTTGACATGGGATCGTTTATGATCCAAGATAATCCTAGAATGCTAACCAAGCCAATTAAAAACAAATCTAATCTAGAAAATGGGTTTAACTGCGCAACATCTGCCACATCGGTAGAAACGTCGTTTTTATTCACAGCAGGTTTTAGGCCTATTTCGCCAAATATGTTTTGAGTAAAATAAAATTGCAGCATACCTATAAACATAAAAATACCTGCCAATCCAAAACCATAGTTCCAACCCCAATCTTTGCTTTCGCCAATATATCCGCACAATAGCATTCCAAGAAATGCACCAGCATTTACACCCATATAAAAAATCGTGTAAGCACCATCTTTTTTCTCAGGGTGATTTTTGTACATGTGCGCGACAATAGAAGTCATGTTTGGTTTAAAAAAACCGTTACCAACCACAAGCAGCCCAAGCCCGATATACATAAAGGCGTGATCAACCTCAATGGCCATTGATGCATGACCCAGAGTCATCAATATTGCGCCAACCACTACAGCCCAACGATACCCTATGATTTTATCTGCAATGTATCCGCCAAGAATTGGTGTCAAGTAGGCCAACGAAGTATAAGACCCATAAATTGCAAGCGCATGTTCTCGCGGCCACCCCCAACCAGGATTGTCGCCCATGATTGACGATGTAAGAAACAAAACCAGCAAAGCACGCATGCCGTAGTATGAAAATCGTTCCCACATTTCGGTAAAGAATAATACAAATAACCCAGATGGATGACCAAGCACGGTCGATTTAAAAAAATTTTCTGTTGACGTTGTAATCATAAAATATTGTTGTTGACTATAATTAAATTGTTTTTACTTCTTGCATTAATTTTTTTAATAATGGCGAAATTAGCACCAAAAGAACTCCTGCAACGATTGCAATATAACCAATACTTTGATATCCTGCGGTATATTGCTCAAGTTTTTGAAAATTGGTAAGATTCTCTGTTGACGAATCGCCTTTTGCCAATGCAGCTCCTATGAGCCCTGCCCCGTATTGTCCATAGGCTGATGCCAAAAACCATGTTCCCATCATCATACCTGTCAACCGTTTTGGTGATAGTTTTGTAATCATTGAAAGTCCAATTGGTGACAAACAAAGCTCGCCAACGCTAATTACCAAATAGGCAAAAATGAATGTCCAAAGTGGCGTAAGTCCATTGGCAGTAGCCGAAAATTTACTCCAATAAAAAACTAAAAAACCCAAACCTAGCAATATAAAACCTAAACCAAATTTGACGATTGTATTGGGTTCTGCTTTCTTTTTGGCAAGATAAATCCAAATAATTCCAACTATTGGCGCGAGTGCAACCACCCAGAGTGCATTAATAGAATTATTGACCGAAGTCATATTCAACCCCTTGTTATCAACATTTCCGTTTGCAAAAAAGTTTAAAGAGCCTCCACCCTGTTCAAAAAATGACCAAAAAAGTGCAGAAAAAAGTATCAAAACAATGGCAACCAGTAACTTGCCAAATTCTTCTTTTTTTACTTTACTCAAGATATATGTCAAGTATCCTAAAATAATTACCGCCAGTGACATCATAAAAACATCACTAAACTGAACCAAATAAGACGATAAGGTTCCGTCAGAATTTTTGACTTGTCCAAACAAGAAACTAAAATCGATGTCGAAAGGATAGTATACCATTAAAAAGAAAAACGGAATAAAAAGCAACGTTCCAATATAAAGCAGTGTGTTTTTTGTGATTCCAAAACTTGTCTTTTCGGCTAATTTTTCTGGATTTGGTGGAAGTCCAATTGGCCCAAGCGATTTTTGTGTATATAAAAATAACCCCAAACCAAACAACATACAAACACCAGACAGTGCAAAACCAAGTGACCAACTGATTGATGTGCCAATGTAGGCAATTGTCAAACCACTTAACAAAGCACCAATATTGATACCCGAATAAAACATAGAAAATCCCGCATCTCGCCTAGGGTCACCCGGCGCATAGAGCTCGCCAACCATTGACGAAATGTTTGGTTTAAAAAATCCTGTACCAACAATTAACACGCTAATGCCCAAATAAAAAGCAAATGCACCTGGAATTGCCATAGTAAAAGAACCTATCACCATCAAGATTCCACCCCAAAAAACCGATTTTCTAAACCCAAATATTTTGTCGGCAAACAGCCCGCCGATGAATGCCATGGCATAAATAAAAGCTTGAATCAATCCATATTTTTTGTTTGAATTGCTTTCGGCTTCGTCACGATAGCTTTGTTGCGATGTTTCTATATAATATCTCGGATGAGATTCAGATAAAGTTTCGTTATTTTGTTTTTGGAAAGTTTCTTTTTTGACAGCAATTTCTTGATTTGAAACAGGATTATAATCTGCAGACAGTACCAAATGAGAAATGTATAATGCCAGCAAGGCACGCATGCCATAAAAAGTAAAACGTTCCCACATTTCTATTAAAAACAAATACCAAAGTTGCTTAGGGTATTTGCCCGAAAAATTTTGAATTTCTTGAAGCGTCAGGGTATTTTGGTGGGTCATCTACGTTTATTTATTTAGTTTTATGTCATCACAAATTGTGACGACATCATCACAATCTGTGATGATGATTATCTATATTAAAAAATTAAAGTTTTTCTTTTATAAAATTTGTCATTTTGTTATAAAGTTGAATTCTAGTATAACCACCATAAATACCATGATTATTATCCGGATATATCTGCGAATCAAATTGTTTATTGGCTTGAATCAAGGCTTCCATCATTTGCATAGAGTTTTGAACATGCACATTATCATCGCCTGACCCATGAATCAACAAGAAATTTCCTTTGAGTTTTGCAACGTGGTTTATGGGGGAATTCTCGTCGTAACCACTTGCGTTTTCTTGCGGTGTGGTCATATATCTTTCGGTATAAATGCTGTCATAAAACCGCCAATTGGTCACGGGTGCGACCGCAATTGCCATCTTGAAAACGTCTGCCCCTTTCAAAATGCAGTTACTTGCCATAAAACCTCCATAAGACCAGCCCCAAATTCCTATTCGTGTTTTATCTACAAACGCCATTTCGCCCAAGGTTTTAGCAGCATCAATCTGGTCTTCGACCTCAAATTTACCAAGCTGTTTTTGTGTACATTTTTTGAAAGCTGCTCCTTTAAATCCTGTACCGCGACCGTCAACACAAGCCACAATATAGCCTTGTTGCGCCAGCATCATAAACCAATAGTCGTTGGTGTCTGTCCAGTCATTATTAACTTGCTGTGAACCTGGCCCCGAGTATTGAAACATAAAAACTGGATATTTCTTGGCAGCATCAAAGTTTTTTGGTTTTATCATCCACGCATTCAAATTTTGTCCGCCAATGGTTTTTAAAACCATAAATTCTTTTTTCGAAAGATTATACTTTTCTAATTTTGATGCTAATTCTGCATTATTCAAAATCTCTTTTACTTGTTTACCAGTTTTCGATTCGTTTAAAGAGAATAATGCTGGGGTATCAGAATTTGTGAATTTATTGATAAAATAATCAAAATTCGGGCTAAAGGTTGCACTGCTAGTACCCGTGGATTGCGTCAGACGCATTTTGTTTTTTCCGTCAACGCCAATAGAATAAATATCTCTGTTTATAGAGCCGTTTTCTACCGACTGATAGAATATTTTATTGTTTTTTTGGTCAATGCCATAAAAGCTTGTAACGTCCCAATTGCCTGCTGTGACTTGGTTTTTGAGTTTTCCTGTTTTGTCAAAAACATAAATATGATTAAAACCATCTTTTTCTGATGTCCACACAAAACTATTGTCTTTTAAAAACGTAATGTTTTCGTGCACGTCAACATAGGCCCTGTCGTTCTCGTTTAAAACAATGCTGCTTTTACCAGAATTTCCATCAACAAATAGCAAATCAAGATTGTCTTGATGACGATTCAAGATTTGTACCGACAATACATTTGCATCTGTTGTCCACTTCATTCTTGGGATATAAAAATCTTTATATCCTGACAAATCAATAGTTTTTGACGATTTATTTTCTACATTATATAGGTACAAACTTACAATCGCATTTTTTTCGCCAGCTTTTGGATATTTAAAAGTATTGAGCGTTGGATATAAATCTTTGCCAAACATAGTCATAGAAAATTCAGACACTTCGGTTTCATCAAATTTTACAAAAGCAAGTTTTTTGCCGTCTGCACTCCACTCAAATGCGCGAACATGACCAAATTCTTCTTCATAAACCCAATCTGTAACCCCATTAATAATACTGTTTTTTCGACCGTCGGTTGTCACTACTGCCGTAACTTTCGTAGCAATATTGTAAACAAACAAATTATTACCTTTTGCAAAAGCAATGCTTTTTCCGTCGGGCGAAAAAGTAGGCTCCAGCACTTGATCAAGTATTTTGGCTAATTGTTTGGTTTCGATATCATACAGAAAAAAATCTGCTGTAGACGAATGTCTAAAAATTTGATTGGTGTTATTGGCAATCAAAATTTGTTTTTCTGATGGGCTAAAACTGTAACTTTCGATTCCGTTTGAAAGCGCCAAAAAATTTTTTGAATCAATGATTGTAGTCGATTTTTTTAGGGTTGCAAAATCATATAAATCGATTTGCATGCTACGCGAACTCGTGTCGGCATTCAAGATGGTATATTGGTTGCTGTTTTTCATGGCTTGCAACTCGTCCATTTGTTTGGTCCGAAACGCGCCACCATATATTTGTTCTACAGTGATTTTTTGTTGGGCGATAGCAGTTAAAGCAACTACTACAAAAAGGGAAAAAGCAAATTTAAATTTCATTCCGAGAGGTGTTTTTTAATAAAATTCAATAATACTATAAAAAATGGTTTTTTTAACAATAAAAGTTGTTAAAAATAGTCGTTAAATAAAATTCTGTACTAAAAAAAATTTGGGCGTTCCCTCGTCCGAAAAAAGACGAGGTCGGTCTTTCGTTCCCAATCTGTCATTGCGAGGCACGAAACAATCCTTCAAGAGATTACTTCGTGCCTCGCAATGACAGGATTTTCACTATCGCCCTAACGCAAGAGTTCGGTCAACGAATTGTAAAACCCTTTTTTTAAAAGTTATTGCTTTTTACACCGTATAGCCCTAGCCCTGAACGAAATGAAAATCCTTGGGAACAAAAACCACTTTTTTTCTTAACCAAAAAGAACGACCAACGGAAGTTCCTTTTTTGTTTTAGAAAAAATGGTTTCTGTGCCCAAGATTGAAATGTAGCGCAGGAATAGCTTCTCGAAAATCGATAATTATTGATACTAAAAATTTAAAATCAGAATAGTATCTTTGCAAAATATTTAAAAAAATGTCATGAATTCTAACGTATCGGGTTTTTCTAAATTGTCTAAAAAAGATAAAATTTCGTGGATTGCCAATCAATATTTTGAAGATTCGGCAGCAGCAATTTCGGTTTTTGAAAAATATTGGAATAGCGACAAAAAGTTGCAACAATTGCACGATGATTTTATCGAAAACACAGTTTCAAACTTTTATTTACCACTCGGGATTGCGCCAAATTTTTTGATCAATGGTCGCTACAAAACCATTCCTATGGTTATTGAAGAAAGTTCGGTGGTGGCGGCAGCAGCCAAATCAGCAAAATACTGGTCGGAACGTGGCGGATTTAAAACCACAATTCTTGGCACTGAAAAAATTGGTCAAGTTCATTTTTTGTATACAGGAATTTCTGAAAAATTAATCAAGTTTTTTGAATCTAAAAAAGAGATCTTTTTTGAAAATACCGATTCGCTGACCCAAAACATGAAAAAACGTGGCGGCGGCATTCTTGATATTCAGCTAGTTGATAAAACCGCTTTGATGCCAAATTACTATCAGCTTTATGCAACTTTTGATACGCAAAACGCTATGGGTGCCAACTTCATAAACTCATGTCTCGAGCAATTTGCAAAAACTTTGAAACACGAAGCGTTTACTTTTAATGATTTTGACGATACAGAAAAAAACGTCGAAGTGGTGATGAGCATTTTGTCAAACTATGTGCCAAATTGCCTCGTCCGTGCCGAAGTTTCGTGCAAAATAGACGATTTGCGAGACAAAGATATTGAAAATCCGTTGGCTTTTGCCGAAAAATTTGTTCGGGCTGTTCGCATTGCCGAAGTCGAGCCTTTTCGGGCAGTGACGCACAACAAAGGTATTATGAACGGTGTAGATGCGGTGGTTTTGGCAACGGGCAATGATTTTCGGGCGGTTGAAGCCGGAGTTCATGCTTTTGCGGCAAGAAATGGGCAGTATAGCAGCTTGTCGCACGCAAAAATCGAAGATGGAATTTTTAGTTTTTGGGTCGAATTGCCACTTGCGCTTGGCACGGTTGGTGGTTTGACCAGTTTGCATCCTTTGGTAAAACTGAATTTAGAAATTCTAGAAAAACCATCGGCACAAGAACTGATGCAGATTGTTGCAGCAGCAGGTTTGGCTCAAAACTTTGCAGCGCTTCGGTCACTTACAACTCGTGGCATTCAAGAAGGTCACATGAAAATGCATTTGAACAATATGCTGAATCAGTTTGAAATTTCAGCAGAACAAAAAATAGTAGTTAAAAAACATTTTGAAAACAACGTAGTTTCTCATTCGGCGGTTGATGATTTTGTTGAGAAAAATTTTTTGTAGCCTTGTACGCAAAACACCTGGTAGGCTTTATAAACTGATTTAAGTATTTAATGAAAAGTAAAATTCACAAAAACACCCCGTGTTTGCATCGAGGCTACATTGCCTGTCCACGGACTATTTGGGTCGTTGTCACGAATGAGCTCATCGTTCATGCTAAAAATTCCGCGTATAGATGGTGAAAATTTGAAATATTCTAGATACAGGTCGATGCCAACTCCAACTTCATAAAATTGCGTCCACTTTATCATTCTAAAAACATTTTGTTTATTGTCGTCGGGCACTTGTGCATTGCTAGCAAGATTGAGTGCCGTACCTACTCCTGCCAATAAATACGGACGAACATTACCAATTCTTTCGGCAGAATATTTGACTAAAAGGGGGAAGTGAAGGTACGTAGAATTGACTTCACGATCGGCATCTGTCGCTTTTGTAAAACCAGAAAAACTTACGTTTCGTTGGTTAAAATATAGGGCCGGCTCAAATCGCAGGTTAAAACTTTCATTTAGTCGCAAATTAGCAACTAAACCGACATTAAAACCAATGCCGTTTTTTACCAGAATATCTTTGTCATTGGTTTTGTATTGAAATTTAAAATCATAAGTGTTAAAACCTAATACATAGCCAAAATGATATTTTTGTTTATCAAAATTTTCATCGTTTATAACAGTATTTCGTCCAAACATGCCTCGGAATTGACCAAATGAAAACGATGATATAAAAAGAAAAATGAATGCGATTTTTTTCATGAAAAAATAATTTCGTGATCTTATTTTGATGCAGAATAAATGGTTGCCACGCCAAATGTTTGAGGCATTGACTGCACAGATATAAACCCAGCTTTTCGTAAAATATTGTTTAAAACTTCGCCATGCGGAAAAATTGCTGCTGAATCTGATAAATATTGGTATGCAGAATTGTCTTTTGAAAAGAATTTTCCAATCAGTGGCAAGATATTTCTAGAGTAAAATTGGTAGCCTTGCTTGAACGGAAATTTTTCGGGTACCGAAGTTTCTAGAATTACAAAAATGCCATTTGGCTTTAAAACCCTCAAGATTTCTGAAAGACCAAGTTCTAGATTTTCAAAATTTCTAACACCAAAGGCCACTGTAATCGCATCGAAAGTATTGTCTTTGTAAGGAATTTTTTCGGAATCGGCCAATACCATCGTGATTTTATAAGACAAGTTTTGCGCACGAATTTTTTGTTCGCCAACTTCTAGCATTCCTGCAGAAATGTCTAAACCTACAATGGTTTCGGCAGTGGTATTTGCCATCAAAATTGCCAAATCGCCTGTACCGGTGGCAATGTCAAGAACTGTTTTTGGGTTTTTGTCAGCAACAAGTTTTAGTACTTTTTTGCGCCATTTGATATCTATTCCAAACGATATTACTCGGTTCAGATCATCATAATTTTCAGAGATGGTGTCAAACATTTGGGCAACTTGCTCTTTTTTGCTTAAATCAGAATCTTTGTAAGGCTTTACCGTTTCGGCCATTGCTTTTTTTTGACAAATATAAGTTGAAAAACTGAATTAAAAAATTTGCGATGCATTCACAAAATCATAGTTATAAAAATACTGCGCATCGAGATTCTCCAAAATAATCTAGCAAAAAAACCGTTTTGCTTAAAAAAAGGCAAAACGGCTCTTGATAAAGAATTTATGTCACTACCTTTTTACCTTTTCAAATCTTTTTTGGTCTTTAATCAGATCTTCTTCAAGTTCTTTAATCTTTATTTGTTGTTTGCTAAGTTTAATATTTTCTTTCTCGATATCAATAGAGTCAAGTTTACCTTTTGCTTTTTGGTTGACGAATTTCTCAATATTTTTAGCCAAATCTTCACGACGCTTTTTGATACGTTCGGTTGTTTTTGCAACTTCTTTTTCTGCACCTGCAAGTTTGTCTTGACGGCGTTCAAACTGTTTTTTTTCTTTTTCAAGTTTATCTGTTGCACGTTCGGCATCTCGAGCAGCATCTTTTGCATCATCTTCCCGATTTTTTGCCTGCTTTAAAGTTTTGCGCTCGTTGCGAAGTTTTTCTTTAATATCAGATTTTTCTCGAGCAGCTTCTCGTAGTGCATCGCGGTCTATTTTTGCTTGTTCACGAGTTTTTTCAACAGATTCAATCGGGTTCATTTGCGGTGTTGAAATCAAAACTTTGACGCTATCTGTCAGAATTTGTTTTGTTGTTTCTTGTGCTGAAATAAATTGAAATATGGCAAATGACGACAATAAAACTAATGCTTTTACATTCATGATAAAATTTTTGTTTAAATAATAAAAATATAATTACTAAATTTTTGTTATCGGTAAAACTAATCAAATTAAATTTTAAATCAATTATACAATTCGATAGAATTTATTATAAAATTCTAAAAATCTGTTAAGAAGTAAAATAATTCGTCAAAAGATTCATTTTGTAAAGCATA
>JBDLWE010000101.1:0-12701 GCA_039804445.1 Bacteroidota bacterium
TTGATGGGATTTTTATAGAAACACATTTTGACCCAGCTAATGCCAAATCTGACGGTGCAAACATGTTGCACCTTGATTATTTTGAAGATTTGATGAAGAAACTTGTGGCAATAAGGCAAACTGTTATTAGTTTTTAAGAAATAAATTTAAAGTAAAATCGATAGATGTTTTGCAAAATATAAAGATGGATAGGTTTTTTATAGCGATAATTTTTTTGTTTAGTTCTTTTTTTTATGGTCAGTCTGGTATTAGTTCATCAAGATATACTGCCAATAACAAAGGTAAATTTTTTGTGTTTTGGGGCGGAAATAATGAAACTTATAGTAAGTCTGATATTCGTTTTGTTGGTAAAATTTATGATTTTACGCTGTATGACGTGACGGCAGCCGATCGTCCAAAAGGATGGCATATAGACTATTTAAATCCTGCTAGAATGACCATTCCGCAAACTAATTTAAAGATTGGTTATTATGTTAACAATCATTATAATGTTGCTATTGGTGTTGACCACATGAAGTATGTAATGAATCAAAATGTGCCAGTAAGCATTTCTGGAAATTACCCAAATCCAGGTAGTTATGGTGAATTATTGCCAAATAATCAGGTGCTTTTGACACCCAAATTTTTGGCCTTTGAGCATACCGATGGTTTGAATTTTGTGAATATAGAGGTTAGTAGAATTGACGATTTTTCAAGTATTTTTAGAATTAAAAATACAGATAAAATTCAAATTAATTTGACCGAAGGGCTTGGTTTAGGATTTTTATATCCAAAAACAAATGCCGAACTTCTTGGTGGTGAAAACTATGATGACTATAATGTAGCAGGTTTTGGTGTATCTGCAAAAGTAGGTTTGAACATCACGTTTTTTAAATATTTTTTTATTCAAACAGAATTAAAGGGTGGCTATATCGAGATGAATGCAATTAGAACCACAGAAAACCCCGATGATCGCGCAATGCAAAATTTTTATTTTTTTCAAAAGATAGTTGCTTTTGGCGGAATATTTAGACTGTAAATTTAAGGACTGTTTTTGTCTATTATTTTGGTATTTTTGATGGTTGTTTACAAACCTTTGCTATCTAACAAATAAATGAGTGAAGTCATTGCGGCGGCGCCTAATTCAAGTTCTCTCTTATTTACGGCATCAAACGTATCGTTGGACGCATGATGGTAGTCAAAATAGCGCTGCGAGTCGGGATGTAAACCAACTTTAATGATTTTTTTTGAACTTAAAGGGCCAATGTCTGCGCCTCCATGTCCTTTTTCAAAACTATGAATCAAGTATGGTTTAAAAAGATCTGTAAATGCAACAATTTTTTTGAAATCATCATCGGCGCAGTCAAGCGTAAAACCACGTGGTGTGAAACCACCCGAATCACTTTCCATCGCAAAAACGTGATTTTCATTGTTCATTACTGATAGTTCTTCATACTTTTTTGCGCCTCTTGTGCCGTTTTCTTCGTTCATGAAAAGCACAGCTCGAATAGTGTTTTTTGGTTTATATCCTATGCTTTTGAGTAGGTGAAGCACTTCCAAACTTTGGACAACTCCAGCACCATCGTCGTGAGAGCCATCTGCAAGATCCCAAGAATCAAGGTGGCCGCCCACAATCATGATTTTGTCTGGAGTTACCGTTCCTTTGATTTCACCAACAACATTATAACTTAAAACATCATCAAAAGATTGACAAGATTGTTTGAAATAAAACTTAAGATTTGGATTGGTTTTTAATGACATGCTCAACAATTCGGCAGCATTTGTGCTTATTGCGGCAGCAGGAATGTGTTTTTCTTTTGGTAAATTGCCATAGCTCATCACGCCCGTGTGTGGAAAATCGTCTAATCGTAAATTCATCGAACGAACAATTGTGCCAATCGCACCAAACTTGGCAGCCTCTTCTGGTCCAGCAAAACGTTGGTCGACACAGCCTCCATAGGCATGAAAGGTTTCGATGTCCTCGGGATTCATTGGTCTGTTAAAAAAAACAATTTTGCCTGACACTTTTTCGGATCCAAGTTTTATAAGTTCAGCAATTGATTTTACTTCAATTACTTTGGCAGAAATTCCGGTTTTTGGCGTAGCAATTGAGCCGCCAAGTGCGCAAATTGCTATCGGTATTTTTTTTGAACCATTGACAAAGTAGGCTGTTTCTTTTTGGCCACGAACCCATTTTGGCACCATTACTTCTTGCAGAAAAACACGATCAAGACCAAGTTGTTCTAGCTCAGCTTTGGTATAAAGAACAGCTTTTTCGGCACCGACAGAACCCGAAAGACGGTGACCAATTTTATTAGATAAATAGTCGAGCCATGAATAGCATTTTGAATTTGTTAAAGCTTGACTATATATTTCTCGAATTATCTTTTCGTCAGAAACTTGTGAAAAAGAGGTTGAAAAGACGAATACTAAACTTATTGACAACAATTTTATTTTCATGAGACTTGTATTAAAAAAAGCAATCTGAGCATAAATAACTGAGATTGCTTTTGATGTTTTTTAAACTATAAACAGTTAGTGAGCACCACCAGCTTCAATTTGATTTGCAATTCCTTGTTTTTTTAAGATTTCAAAAACATACCAACCATAAAAAGCAATAAAGGCAAAACATAGCACCGGAATAAAATATGAGTTATGAATGCCAATAATATCTGCAAGTTTGCCTTGTAACGGCGGAATGATGCCGCCACCAAGAATCATCATAACCAGAAATGCAGATCCTTGAGATGTATATTTTCCTAAGCCTGTGATTCCTAAAGAAAAAATACAAGGCCACATGATGCTCAAAAACAATCCACCGCTCATAAAAGCAAAGGTAGCTATTATGCCTGTTGTAAAAAGACCTATAAGCATTGCGACCATGCCCATTAGTCCAAATATAAGTAAGGTTTTTGACGGGTGATCATTGCCAAGGAAAAAACCAACAATTTGAAAAACAATTACAACAGCATATGCATAAAGAGGTGTAATATCTTGACCCGAAATTGCGTTTGCGGCAAGTACTACGCCAAATGCTACGTAGGGAACGACAATCAGCAGTATGTTTTTTAGTTGAGTCGATGGTTTGAAAACCGAAATTGCACCTGCCCAGCGCCCAATCATTAGACTACCCCAATACATTGACATGAACGGAGCAAGGGCTGCGCCTTCTCTAGCACCAAATTCTGCTGTTTTAAGTAGTTCTCCAAGATTACTACCAATAGTAACTTCAACGCCAACATATGTAAAAAGTGCAATCATTCCTAAAACTAATTGCGGATATCTCATTGCGCCCCAGCCGTCGGCATTTTTTTGTGCTGCTTGATTTGCAAAAAGTAAACCGCCAACAACAATGAGTAAAGTTGCAAGTGTTAAATACAATCCTAGGTAATCTTTTCCTGGATTTGTAATGAATTCTTCAATAAATTGTGCGTCTTCATATCGTGAGAATATGTATGCAAAAATTCCAATTAAAAGAATTGTAATTGTAATTAATGTATTTTGTGCTTTTTTTGCGGGTTCAAAACTTGCGTCACTCTTTCCAGCGGGTAACGATTTTGAGAAATAAAATAAAGCAGCTGCCGCAAGAAAAAGTAATCCAACAAAAACGTAAAGAATTCTCATTGAATCTAAAGATTCAGGTTTTTGAGCATATTCAGATATGTCAACGCCAGCCACAACTCCAAAAAGTGCAAAGGATACTACCAGTGGACCGATAGTGGTTCCTAACGAATTGATGCCTCCTGCCAAATTTAATCTGCTTGATGCCGAATCTGCGCTACCAAGCGATGCCGCAAATGGTTGTGCAGATGTTTGTTGAAGAGAAAAACCAAGGGCAACCACAAAAAGTGCTGCAAGAATAAGTGCATAACTACCCTGTGATACTGCAAAAATCATAAAACCTGCGCCAACGGTACTTATTACTAAACCGTTTATAATTCCTTTTTTGAATCCCCAGTTGTTTAAAATATCTTTTTTAATAGAGCTACTAACAACAAAAAGAAATAGTGCTCCTATATAGTAAGCACCATAAAAAGCAAAATCGATAAGTTGGCTTTGAAATTGGTCAAGACCAAACTTTGCTTTACAAAATGGTATAAAAACGCCGTTAGAGGCGCCTATAAAGCCCCAGAAAAAAAATACAGAAATAAGTGTGTACAGTGCGGATTGATTGGTTTTCGAATTTTCTGAATTCATAAATAAATGGTTTAGTAGGTTTGGTTAAAAGTTTTTGGTTTTTAATCGGTTGTCAAATGTAAACTTTTCTATGGATTTCAGTTTAATTTTATGAAAATCTTTGTGGTTTGGATTGAGAAGTATATTAAATTCTCCATCAATTAAAGAAGAAGGGACACGCAAGATACTCGATTTTTTATATAAAATCCATTTATCACCGATAGTTCGACAGTAAATTTGTGAAGATTCATCAGAATAATTCCAGTTAACGTCAAGTAAATTTACGTCTATTTTTTGAATTGCTACATTGTTTGGTATTTCAATTGTCATCACACAAAAATTATCATCTAGTCCATGACCATTTCTATGAACTAAGTTTTCTAAACAAGCTAATGACCTATTTTCTGCGGTGTAAATAACAAATATCCCTTCAGAATTCCAACGTGCTGCAAAACCTGATGCTGTTAATGAGTTTGCCCATTTTTTTGTGGTGATTCTAAATACTTCCATTTTTGTCTAGGCAGTTGCTCCAAATTCAATTCTTTTTAATGCATCTCGAATGAGGCTGATGCCCGTAGACGTGTTTAAAAAATCTGATGGTTTTTTGTTTTTCAAAAAAGGATTGTTTGCTTCAAGCCAGCTGTTAAACTCATTGACATTACCAAACACGTCTGTACCTAGATCGAACAGCGAAGCCAGTTCGATAGCCAATTCGGCTAGTCTTGAAGGTAAAATAGTGTTGGTATTTTTGTATTTTATGAAAGTTTTTGGTGTAATTTCGAAAATGTTTTCGGCAAGAAATTTTATCGTAAGATTTGATTTTTTTAATAAAACATCAAATAATGCCATCGAAGATTGGGCTAAGTTTTCAAGAAGATAATTGCGGTCAAACGTTTTTGAATATCCATAAGCCACTGCAGGTTCGGAAACTACTGATGGTGATTTTTCTTCTATTATATAATTGGTATTTTTATTTTTTAATATCATAATGATGTAATTTTACTGTCTTACAAATACAAATTTACATATATTTTTTTAAAAAATTTATGGTTTATTAAAAAATTTATGGTCACAAAATAAAAAACACAAAATGATTGTATTTAGCCTTGATGCTAGGGAATATCCTTTTTTAAATTTTTGGACATTTTTTTGTCCAAAAATTTAAAAAAACATATAAAGGAGCAGCAATTCAATCATAAAAAAAAATTAATGTGAACGCTCCAAATAATTTTGAGCAGACGCAAATGCTGTGAGATATTCAAATTTGGTAGTTAGTTTTCCGTTTTCGGTCATTTTTGAACGAGATAAAACATAATCGTCGTCGTTGTTATAAAACGCCGGAATAACGTGTTCAAGAAACATTTCGCCAAAGCCATCTGAGGCATCTTTTGGTAACTCACAAGGCAAATTATCGACTGCCATAACCACAATTGCACCAGGGTGCGACATCGCAACTTCTTGATTTGTAGTTGGTAAGTAGCCGAAGAAAGGGTCGCTAATTGTACTAGCTCGAATGGTTGATGCTATCGGTCCATTGACATCGCAAGAAATATCTGCAACTATTTTGATTTTACATTTCGCAGATTTCAACATGTTGTTCGTTAGTATGTCTGGCGCATTGTTTCCGTGAAAATGCCCTGCTATAAATATATCTGCAGTTTCTGAAAACCGTTCAAAATTTGAAATATAATCTTGCGGATTTTTATAAAAATCTTGATTGTTTTCTGTGGTTTTTCCGTCAATTCTTCTATTATAATCCAAAACATCAATTTGCGTAAAAATCGGTTCGGTATAGGTTTTTGTTAAGAAATTTTGTGCCGAAACTTGTTTTATTTTCATGCCATCTAGAATTTCTTTTGCTCCCATTCCGACTTTGCCGTTTCCTGTTAAAACAATTTTGATGGGCGGGAGCACTTGTCTTTTTAGTTTTAAAACTAAATCTTCCTTGTGCTGCAATGTCTCTGCTTTTGGGATATTAAATAATTCAAATTTTTGTCCAAAAGCCCTAAAACCGTTGTAGGCGCCAACAATGCCTGCATATCGACCAAAGCCAATAAGCCTTTTGTTTTGAGAATCTACAATCGTTTCGTGATCAAAAAGCGTGATGTTTTTGTCAAGAATAGCGCGAAGCAACTTTTGATTATGTGCTTGTTTTTTAATGGTATGCGAAAAGAAAAAATATTTTTTGTTGGAAATTAAGTATTCGATTGGTACCTCTTTAACACCAAAAAAAACGTCGCAGTCTGAAATATCATTTGCAACTGTAAAACCCGCGTCAATATAATCTTGGTCAGAATAAATTCGAATATCCGAACTTTCGATTTTTATAGTAGCTTGTGGGTAGGATTTTTGAATTCTCAAAAGCACCGATGGACTAAAAACAACTCGACGATCTGGTGGATTTTTACGTTCTTTTATGATTCCGAATTTCATTATTATAGAAATTTAATTTAACAAAATAATTGTAATTTGTTTTAAAAAACAAAGATATAATGTTTTTTGTTATGATTTTAACTTTGCAAAAATTTTGATAGTTATTTAGGTGGGTCTCGAATAATTTTTTCTTTTCGTATGAAGTTTGATTTGATATATTTGCAAGTTCTATTTCTATTCATGACAAAAACCATAATGTACCTATATATCTGTTCCCTTCTAACTATTTTGATTGGTTGCAAAAATGAAGTTCAAATTGCGCAACTGCAATATCCTGTTTATAATGATACAATTCCGCATATTAAGCCATTTTTGTCTGAGATTGAACCTATTGACGATCTTGAATTTGCAAATTCTAAAAATCATTTAATCAATTTTGCAAACAAAAATTGGTCAGAAAAAAATAATGTCAGTTTTTTGGTTGCGAAAAATGGTCAGATTATATTTGAAAACTATCAAGGTTTTTCAAATTATGAAACCAAAACACAAATTACTGCCCAAACGCCAATGCACATTGCTTCTGTTAGTAAAGTAATAACTGCTACGGCAATAATGATTTTAGTAGATTCGGGCAGAATTTCGTTAGACCAAAAGGTAAGTTCAATTTTGCAATCATTTCCGTATGTAGATGTGTCTGTGCGAGACCTGCTTTCGCACCGCAGTGGATTGCGAAATTATGCCTATTTCACAGAAGAAAAAGGAATTTGGAATCGAAAAATTACTTTAACTAATGCTGATATTCTACATTTATTAGGCTCAAAAAAAATTAAGCAAGACTGTCCTGCAAATCGCAGATTTACTTATTGCAATACAAACTATGCAATTTTGGCATTAATTATTGAGAAAAAAGTAGGTGCAGATTTTAAAACCGCCATTCAAAAAATGATTTTTGAGCCACTTGGAATGAAAAATAGTTTTGTTTTTGATGAAGCAAATGACAAAAAGAGCGTTTCACGATCATATAAAGGAACAAATGTAGAAGTGGGGTTCGACTATCTTGATGCTGTCTATGGCGACAAAAATATCTATTCGACGCCGCGAGATTTGTTGCGATTTGATTTGGCTAGAAATTCTGCTGGATTTTTAAATCCTGATTTAAGAAAACAAATTTTTCAGGGTTACAGCAACGAGCGTAAAGGCATAAAAAATTATGGCCTTGGCATCAGGATGATAAATTTTGAAAACGGTCAAAACTTTTATTTTCATAACGGTTGGTGGCACGGCAACACATCATCATACATATCGTTGCAAAAAGAAAAAGTTACAATCATCGCATTATCAAACAAATACACAACCTTGAATTATCGGGTCAGAAATCTAGCAAAATATTTTGGCGACTATCCATTTGTTATAAAGGATTCGGTAGAATAGTTTTGTATCTTTGCTTACGGCAATATGCTCAAAGCCTTAAGGATATTGCAAGAAAAAAGGGGTCGACTGGTTTTGACAGCAAGTCAAATTGAATGGTAAGCACGTCGAGAACTGAGTCAATTCTCGTTAATAAATGGACTCAACACTTTTATACGGCGAAGGAAACTACGCTCTTGCTGCTTAATCTGAATTATAGTAAGATGAGCCTCGTCCTACAAGGTAGGAAAGCAGGATTTGCCTCAGCAGCTCTGGTTTTTGGCGACTGATCTAGGCAAATCGTAAATTAAAACCTAGGAGCGGTAATGTTTTGAATCCGCTTTGAAATAGTAAAACTAAGCCTTTGGTGGTTGTTATTGTCCTAGCCAAAAGTCGAAAATCTAAACAGTAAATAAGCGTGTAGAAAGTCTTTTGATTGCTTGTTTGGACCCGGGTTCGATTCCCGGCGACTCCACAAAAAAACCGTCAACATTTCCGTTGACGGTTTTTTTTTATTTTTAAATCGAATTACAACCTTTAAACTCTAAAATCTAAACTTTTAAACTTTAAACTTACTTTTTACTCCACTCCGAAATACTATCCTTATTCATCTTCACATAATCAGCATTTTTCGCAGCTTCTGCCGAACCTAATGATATTTTTGCAGTTTCTATGGCACCAGCTTTATCGCCAAGTTTTGCTTGAATAAGTGACTTTAAGCGGTTGTACCAAAACGGCTTTTCGACATTCATTTCCAATGCTTTGTTTACATAGTCTAGTGCTTTTTTAGCATCGCCATTCGATTGATGAAAAAATTGTGCCGACGAAAAATAGTCGCCTGCGCTCGGACCAGCCAAAACTTTGGTTATGCTCGCCATAGCCGTTTTTTGTGTAGGAACCTCGATTTTAATAGGCACAATTGTTTTTTCCCACGAAATTTCTAAAACACCATAGTTATTATCTAATCCGTTGATTGCCATTGTAAAACTATCAACAAATCTATTAGTTAATTCTGGTTTCGCAGTTGTGCGTAAGGCAACTTTTGCCTCATCAAAATTCTCTGGAGTTCCCCAATTATCAGTACTTGAATAAAAAATAATTTCCCAAACATCTGCTTTCGGAACTGTAAAAATAGCATATTTTCCTTTTTTCAACTCTTTTCCACCAATTGTTACATTGTCAGAAAAAGAAATCGTAGAATTTGCGTTTGCACCCGTGCGCCACATTTTTGCAAACGGAACCAAATCGCCAAAAATTGCACGTCCTTTTGCACTTGGTCGTGAATATTCAAGATCAATTTCGGTAAGTCCAACCATTTGGTTTACAGTTGTTTTAGGGCTTGGCTGAGGCGTTTTTACTTGTGCAGAACTCGTAAAAATCATTGCTACAACAGCAGCAATTGTCATCAAATTTTTCATGTTTTTATATTTTTAAAAAGTCAAAATTAGGTATTTCTCGCTTGAACTATGTTAAAATTTACTTAATAATCTAATTATATTGTTTATCAAAATTGATTTTCTCTTAAACAAAACGTACTTTTACCAAAAATTAAGTTGTGAAAATTTATAACAAAACCGATTCCATCGACCTGCCAATTTCGTTGTCTGATGCTTGGAATTTCTTTTCAAATCCCAAAAATTTGGCGTCTATAACACCACCCGAAATGGGATTTACAATTCTTTCTGGTGCCGAAAAACCGTTGTTTGCAGGTCAAATCATACAGTATCAAGTCACTCCATTGTTTGGTATAAAAACCAAATGGGTTTCAGAAATCACACAAGTCGAGCATCAAAAGTATTTTGTAGACGTTCAACTCTACGGGCCATATTCATTGTGGCATCACAAACATTTTTTTGAAGAAATCGCAGGTGGCGTGCGAGTAACAGACGATGTCGACTACAAAGTGCCCGCAGGATTATTAGGTCAAATGCTTCATCCTCTAATTGTTGAACCAGAACTCAATAAAATTTTCAATTTTCGTCGAAAAAAATTAATCGAAATTTTCGCAACAATCAAATCATAAAATCATAACCATGAAAAATATTCTTCTAATAGGCGGTTCCTACGGCATAGGGCAGGCCATTGCATCACAGTTACAAAACAGCAACAACGTTTTTGTCGCAAGTCGCACCGCCGATGGTCTCCAGGGCTTAAATGTAACGCACATTCCGTTTGATGCCACCACCGAAACGTTAGATATCTCGAAACTTCCAGCCCAAATTGACGGTTTTGTTTACTGCCCAGGTAGCATCAATTTGCGACCGTTTCGTGGCTTGAAACCCGAAACTTTCGAGGCCGACATGCACATCAATTTCTTTTCAATGGTCAAAGTTTTGCAGACCGTTTTACCACAACTATCGGCATCGGCACAAGCAAGTATCGTACTTTTTAGCTCGGTTGCCGCCAGCATGGGCATGCCGTTTCATACTTCAGTAGCTGCCGCAAAAGGCGCCGTCGAAGGCTTTGCCAAGGCACTCGCGGCCGAATATGCACCCAAGTTTCGCGTCAACGTTATTGCGCCATCACTTACAGACACGCCCCTTGCCGACAAGTTTTTGAACAACGACGACAAAAAAGAAAAATCATCGCTTCGTCATCCGCTCAAGCGTTACGGCGAAAGCCAAGATTTGGCCAACATGGCGATTTTTCTGCTCTCAGAAAACAGCTCCTGGATGTCAGGTCAAGTCCTGCACGTCGATGGTGGCATGTCAACATTGCTCACAAATGCCTAATGTAATTTTGGGCGTTCCCACTTTTTAAAAACTGCCAAGCGGGTTGCCGTCGAGGGCAGTTTTTAAAAAGTCGTCAGGCTGTTCGTTCCCGCTTTTTTTGTTTTTGCCAAGTGGTTTGTCGTTGAGAGGCAAAAACAAAAAAGAGCTCCACTGCCATCCTTAACGCGGGAGTAACACAACCAGCAACCAATAACCAACAACCAGCAACCAACAACCATCAACCAGCAACCAATAACCAATAACCAGCAACCAACAACCATCAACCACCAACCAAAACCCATCAACCATCAACCAGCAACCATCAACCATCAACCAACAACCATCAACCAATAACCAGCAACCAACAACCAACAACCATCAACATCACTATCATGAACATATTTTGGTTTCGTCGCGATTTGCGGCTCGAAGACAATCACGGACTTTTTCAAGCACTTTCGCAACCCGAAGCCGTTTTGCCAATTTTTATTTTCGATAAAAATATTTTGGACAAACTATCAAAGAACGATGCGCGTGTCAATTTTATACATCAGTTGTTATTAAAAATAAATAGTCAATTGTCAGAAACCGGAAAATCACTTGCCGTTTTTCATGGCAATCCCGAAGATATTTTTGAAAAATTAGCTTCAGAAAACAAAATCCAAAACGTCTATACCAACCACGATTACGAGCCCTATGCAAGAAGCCGAGACTTGGCCGTTTTTCAGGTTTTCAAAAAACACAACATTGGTTTCAAGACCTATAAAGACCAAGTAATTTTCGAAAAATCTGATGTCACAAAAGACGACGGAACACCCTATGTAGTTTATACGCCATTTTCACGAAAGTGGAAAGATGCACTTATAAACAATCCATATCATTTTTTTGAGTCAGAAAAATTATTGGCTAACTTCGCAGCACACAATTATCCATTTTTGAGTTTAAACAACATTGGTTTTGATCCGTCAGATTTGGTTGTTCCAAACTACGACGTGTCTCCAACCTTGATTCAAAACTACGAGGCTACTCGCAATTTTCCTTCACAAAATAAAACCAGTTTTCTGGGTGCATACTTGCGGTTTGGGGCAGTGTCTGTGAGACAAATGGTAGCCAAAGCACAAGCCGAAGAAAACGAAACATTCTTGAAAGAACTTATCTGGCGCGAGTTTTTTATGCAAATCATGTGGCACTTCCCGCACACAAAAGAAAAAAGTTTCAAGCCAAAGTACGATCGAATCGAATGGAACAACAATGACGACGATTTTCAGAAATGGTGTGCTGGCAAAACTGGCTATCCGTTTGTTGATGCCGGCATGCGCGAACTCAACAAAACTGGTCACATGCACAACCGTGTGCGCATGATCGTCGCCAGTTTTTTATGCAAACATTTGCTCATAGATTGGCGTTGGGGCGAAGCCTATTTTGCCGAAAAACTATTTGATTTTGAACTTGCCAGCAATGTGGGCAACTGGCAATGGGCAGCAGGAAGCGGCGTAGATGCTGCACCATATTTCAGGATTTTTAACCCTACAGAGCAAATCAAAAAGTTTGATAAAGACCTCAAATATATCAAAAAATGGATTCCAGAGTTTGGTACAGAATATTATAAGCCCGAAATCGTAGAACACAGATTTGCACGTGAGCGATGTTTGAGGGTTTATAAAGAAGCTATTGCAGAGTAGTGTTTTTAAATGCTATAGGTTTGGCAAACATTATCAACGGTTGCACAAGCGTTAGGGCTTGAGCGAAAATCCTGTCATTGCGAGTAACGACGCAATCTTTTCAAGAGATTGCTTCGTTACACGCAATGACAGATTGAGAGCGGAAGCCCGGCGCTCCCCGCCGCGGCGGGCGCGCAACGCCCAAAACAATCAAACAAGATTCTGATTTAAAGGCTAATGAAAAACGGCATCAACATAGTTTGGCTAAAGCGCGATTTGCGGTTGCATGACAGTGAGTCTGTGACGATGGCGTTGCAGGCAAACTTGCCCGTTTTGTTTTTGTATGTTTTTGAATCTTCTGTGATTGCCGATTATCATTACAGTGAGCGGCATT
>JBDLWE010000102.1:0-12868 GCA_039804445.1 Bacteroidota bacterium
ATGATTTATAATATTTTCCATCATCAAGTCCCATGGCGGTTTCTGTAACCATGAGTGGACGGAAAGTGTCGACCATAACTGCCAGTTCGTGGGTTTCTTTGTGGCCAATGCTGCGCTCCATAGCTCCAGGTGCTGGCCCATGCGGAATGCCTTTTGGGTGTAGGGTGATGTGGCCTCGCTCGATGTTATTTCGGCTCATAAAATCGCCATCGACATAATACAGAACCTCGTCTGAATCGATGTTTGAGTGGTTGTATGGCGCCGGAATTGCCTTTGGATGATAGTCATAGAGTCGCGGGCAAAACGAACAAACTACAAACGTTGCTGTTTCAAAAGTTTGATGCACTGGTGGTGGTTGGTGCACACGACCTGTGATGGGCTCGAAATTGTGAATTGAAAATCCGTAGGGAAAATTATAGCCGTCCCAACCCACAACGTCAAAAGGATGTGTAGCATAAACGACCTCGTGAATCATGCCTTCTTTTTTGATTTTGATCAGAAAATCGCCTTTCTCGTCGTGTGTTTCAAGCTCTGTGGGGAGTTTGAAATCGCGTTCGCAAAACGGAGAATGTTCGAGGTGTTGCCCTGATTGGTTTTTGTATCGTTTTGGGGTGTAAAATGGCGCGAAAGATTCGACGTAAAACAGTCTATTTTCTGACGAGTCAAACTGGATTTGATAGATCATGCCACGCGGGATTATCAGGTAGTCGCCATATTCAAAATTGATGTTGCCAAGCATGGTGCGCAGTTTGCCCGAACCTTTGTGAATGAAGATGAGCTCGTCGGCATCGGCGTTTTTATAAAAATATTCTGTCAATGATTTTTGCGGTGCGGCAAGACCGATTGTGCAATCTTTGTTGACGAGCATTGCTTTTCTGGCATCTAGAAAATCAATTTCGGGCTTAAGTTCAAACCCTTTAAAAAGCAAAGATTTTATGTTTTTGTTGATGGCTATTTTTGGCTCGACCGAATATGACTTTAGAATTTCTTTGACTTGCGTTGGCCTGTGCACGTGATATGACAGTGAGGCGTGCCCATGAAAACCCTCGGTGCCAAAAAGTTGTTCGTAGTAAAAACCGCCGTTGGGTTTCTCGAATTGGGTGTGGCGCTTTTGCGGGAATCTCCCGAGGTTGTGATATATTGGCATTAGTGGAAAATATTATCAGATTGTTATATACAAATATCGTTAAAAATAGTTTTGTAAAAATAAGTTTAAGTTTTTTTTTGAAGCTTTATCCAGCTCTTTGTTTCAATCTTTTTATCAAAATTCTGTTTTTTGTAAGGTTATGAAAGAGCTTCCGTTGGTCGCTTTTCAAAACCAACAAAAAACAGAATTTTTCAAAAAAGGATTTTCACTTCGATCAGGGCTAGGGGTTTTGACTATTGACAATGTTTCTAATTAATTTCAACAACTTTTTTAAACATTGCATCGTCTTTTATTGTTTTTAAAAAATAGGTATTATCTCCAAAAACTTGTTTTACAAATTCATTATAAATTGCTTTTTTGACAATATTTTGATTGTATGAAAAGTCGATTTGAACTTGATTTTTTAATAAATATTTTTGAAAATGATTGATATAAATGTTTGAGGCGAAAATCATTTTTTCGAGTTGCAGTTCATTGATGCCCATATATTTCTTTCGATTTTTGTCCATTGCTTCAAATACAAAATGCCCCAAAACGCCAGATTGAAGGATATAAGAAAGTTTTTCATCGATTTTTGTTGAACTAATGGGCACAAAAACATCTGGTACAATGCCGCCGCCACCATAAACAATTTTGCCTTTTGGGGTTCTGAATTTCAGGCTGTCATTAATTTTAATGCTGTCTTGCGAATATAATTCGCCGTTTTGAAATCGTTTTTCAAAGTCTTTTCGATATTCTTCGTTTCCTTTTTTATACGGTTTTTGAATCGAGCGACCAGTTGGTGTGTAGTATCTTGCAATTGTCAGGCGCACTGCAGAACCATCGTCAAAATTCATTTCGCGTTGCACAAGTCCTTTGCCAAACGACCGACGACCAACTATGGTGCCACGGTCGTTGTCTTGGATTGCGCCTGCCAGAATTTCGCTTGCCGACGCCGAGTTTTCGTCTATCAGCACAAAAACCTTTCCAGTCTCGAAAACACCTTTTTCGGTGGCGAAATTTTTGTCTATTCGGCCTGATTTATTTTTTGTAAAAACAATCAACTTGTCTTTTGGGAGCAGTTCGTCTGCAATTTCTATGGCTTGTTCCATATAGCCACCGCCGTTTTCGCGAACGTCAATAATCAGGGTTTGCATGCCTTTTTGTTTTAAAGTTTGAAGGGCTTTAAAAAATTCATTATTAGTTGTTTCTGAAAAACGATTTATTTTTATGTAGCCGCTTTTTGCATCGAGCATCAGTGCAGCGTCTACACTTTTAATGGTTACAACGTCTCTTTTGATGTTGATTTTCAGAGTTTTATTTTCGGTTTTACGAAATATTCTGAGCCAAACTTCTGAACCTTCTTTGCCCTGCAAATATCTGTATAGGCTGTCTGAAGGAAATTTGCGCCCATAAAGTTTGGTTTTATTGGCAAACAAAATTCGGTCACCAGCCAGAATACCCGCCTTTTCAGAAGGTCCGTTTTCAATGGTATTAATGACAGCAAGTGTGTCGTTGTGCATATAAAAATTAATGCCAACACCAACAAAATTGCCCTTCATTGACATGGCAACTTGCCCTTGCACAGATTTTGGAATATAAACCGAATGCGGATCAAGCTCGTTTAAAATATTGTCAAGCGCAACGTCTACGATAGAATCGGTATCTATGTCATCGACATATTCGCTGTCAATAAAAGCAATAAGTTTGTTTAATTTGTTTTTATAAGAATTTTTTGAAATCGTTTTTTCAGGCACAGGAAAATTCAGTGCAACGCCGATTAAAACCCCAAGTGCAATTGAAAAAAATATTATAATGGGCAGAAGTTTTTGACTTTTTATCATGCTTTAAAAAAGACGTAAATATACAAAAATCGTTTCAATTTGGATGTAAATTAATATGATTTAAACAAAACACCAACTAATCTTTATAAATTGTTTTTGTGGTCAATAGCGCGCATTTTAAAAGGCCATTAAAAAAATAAATTTAAATCTTTAGTTAAACATAAAACATATTTTCCAAAATTTTATGTTAACGAATTTGGGCTTTCGTCAAAAAACATTTTCTTTGTAAAAAGATATAATAATTTAAAGTTTGATAAGTCACCGATTATATGAATATATTTAATTTCAAAAAATGGAATACCATCGTTGGTTGGACGGTGTTTGGCATTGCGTTAGCCGTTTTTTCACTAACCGTCGAACCTACAATGAGTTTCTGGGATTGCGGCGAATATATTGCCACTTCGGCAAAGCTAGAAGTTGGTCATCCGCCTGGTGCACCACTTTTTCAAATGATGGGTGCATTTTTTGCAATGTTTGCCCCATCTGCAACTCACATTGCCTTGATGGTCAACATGATGTCGGTTTTTTCGAGTGCTTTCACGGTTTTGTTTTTGTTTTGGTCGGCAACAATTTTACTAAAAAATTTGATTTCAAAAGATAAAGAACTTGATAAAACCCATGCAATAGCAGTTTTGGGTAGTGCAGCTGTTGGTGCATTGGCTTTTACGTTTTCGGATAGTTTTTGGTACAATGCCGTAGAGGCCGAGGTCTATGCCATGGCGACACTGCTGATATCGTTACTGTTTTGGCTCGGCCTGCGTTGGGAGCAAGACATGCACACACCACGTGGCAACCGTTGGGTGTTAATAATTTCGTTGGTTGTTGGGCTTTCGTTTGGCGTGCATTTTATGGCACTTTTAACCATTCCATCAATCGGATTGTTATACTTTTTTAAGCATTATAAAACCATTACAATCAAAAATTTTGTTATTGCAAATATTGTGGTTGTAGCAGTTTTGTTGTTTATATTTAAATTGTTACTGCCTCTAACCATGGCATTATTCGGCAAAACCGAAATTTTTATGGTCAACTCTATTGGGTTGCCATTTGATTCTGGGACAGTTTTTGTTGCCCTACTACTTATTGCCTTTTTCTATTTTGGACTGAAATATACTCACGACCAAGGATTTGTTCAACTCAATACTCTAATATTGTGTGTTTTATTTATTCTCGTTGGGTTTTCGACCTGGATGATGCTACCCATTCGCGCCAACGCCAATACGGTCATAAACGAAAACAAACCGTCTGATGCGGCCGAAGTTTTGGCATACTACAATCGTGAGCAATATGGCGTAAACCCACTGTTTTACGGCCCACAATTTTCTGATACATATTCTGGTTTAGATAGCATTCAGCCTTATGTTGATAAAGCACCAAACTATGAAAGAAACTATGAAACTGGCAAATACGAAATCACAAACAACTACTTAAACGCCGAACAAAACGGCAACGAAGCCCACAAGACCTTCATGCCCAGAATGTGGAGCAGTGAACATGCCGAAAACTATATGACGTTTTCAAATCCGTTAGATTTTTCTATCAATCCAGAGTATAATGAAGAGCCTGAACTTATCAAAATTATTTCAGAATTCAGAAAAGCCGTCGTTTCTGGACAAGTCGATATGGAAGGTTATGCCAAGTTTTTGAAAACTTATAAAGATTATTTGATAATCAAAAAACCAAGCAATTTTGATAACTTCAAGTTTATGTTTGAATATCAATTTGGTTATATGTACTGGCGATATTTGATGTGGAACTTTGTTGGTCGACAAAACGACGAACAAGGAAAGTATGACCTTCAAAACGGAAATTGGATTTCGGGCATTACCCCAATAGATGAGCTTCATGTAGGCTCTCAACAAAATTTACCGTCTGATGTATTAAAAAATAAAGGACGAAACACCTATTATTTTTTGCCTTTTATACTTGGAATTTTGGGGCTTTTATTTCATCTCAAAAAAGACAAAAACAGTTTTTATGTCGTAATGGTTTTGTTTTTATTCACGGGTCTTGCACTAAAGGTTTACCTCAATGAACGCCCTTTCGAACCTCGCGAACGCGACTATGCTCTTGTAGGATCGTTTTACGTTTTCGGAATTTGGATTGCACTTGGCGTTTATGCAATTTTTGATTACTTGAAAAAATGGCTTTCGCCAAAAATCTCAGCACCCGTAGTTATTGGTGTTTGCGTACTAGCAGCGCCTGTCTTAATGGCTTTTCAAAACTGGGATGATCATGACAGGTCTGGCAAATATACCGCCACTGCCATGGCAAAAAACTATTTGAATGCCTGCGAACCAAACGCTATTTTGTTCACAATTGGCGATAATGATACTTTCCCGCTATGGTATTGTCAAGAAATTGAAGGCATTCGCACAGATGTTCGCATTGTAAACACCAGCCTTTTTATGATGGATTGGTACATTGAGCAAATGAAAGCAAAGGCCTATGAGTCAGAGCCCATGCCAATTTCGTTTACCTACGATCAGTTTAATGGCGATAAACTTGACTTTTCGGTTTTTACAAACAAAACAGAAGAACGTTGGAACATAAAAGATTTTATTAATTTCTTGAAACTAAAAGACGATCGTGCAACTTATACACTAGACAGTGGCATAAAAATTCAAACCTGCTTGACCAATAAAATCAAGATTCCTGTAGATAAAAACGTTGTTATTGCCAACAAAGTTGTGAATTCTAAATACAACGACTCTATTGTTTCAAGCATTGATATTGATATTAAAGGTCAGGCATTGTACAAAAACAGATTGATGATGTTGGACATAATTGCCAATAACAACTGGAAACGCCCTATATATTTTAGTCCTGGAAGTTTTGACGACGAAGATTATATTTGGATGAAAGACTACTTGCAACTTGACGGCATAATATATAAACTTGTACCTATAAAAAATCTTGTGAGCAAACAAACTGCGATGCTAGACATGGGCCAAATAGATACTGATGTGATGTATAAAAACGTGATGGCCTGGAATTGGGGCAATGGCGAAAGCACCAAAATTTATCACGATCCTGAAACCCGCCGCAATGCCATTTCGTACAGAACCAACATGGCTAGGCTTGTTGAGCAATTGATAAAAGAAAACAAAATTGACAAGGCCAAAAAAGTACTAGACCTCGGGATTGCAAAAATGCCGTTAGAACAATATGAGTTTTATACGATGTTAGAGCCATTTGTGAGCGGTTACTATGATGTGAAAGAGCCATCAAAAGCACAAAAACTTGTGGGTCAGTTATTCAAAAAATATCAAGAAAGTCTGAACTACTATAACGGTTTGAAAACTACTGAACAAAACCAAATGCAGTCAGAAATTTTGATGAATTTGTACCGATACGAGGCCTTGATAGATATTGTTTCTGATAAAGACCAAACAAATTTTGCGTTACAAAGCCGCAAAGATTATGCAAAATACAAGTCAATGTTTGTGCGGTTAATTCCAGAAGAATAGGATTGTAGATTAGCGATTGTAGATTAACGATTGTAGATTAACGATTTCAGATTTTATTTGTTGATAAATAATTTTTTCAATCAATGAAACAAAGATAAATTTATTTGTAATTTTTTTAAAAAGATATTCTAAAAATCTGAAATCATTAGTCATTATTCAACAATCTGCAATCAATTCTAAACATTTAAATTTCAAAAAAACACACTATTTTGTAACACAAACGCACAACATACGTCTTATGGGTATCAATCATTAAATTTGAACCTTTTGTTCTGACTAAATCAATGAAAAACAAGATACATTACGGACTTTTTGCTTTGCTCATATCGTTGCAAAATTTTGCGCAAGTCAGCAAAAAATGGACTTTGCGCGAATGTGTTGACTACTCCATTGCCAACAACATTAGCATAAAGCAAACCAATCTTGACTCAAAAACTGCTGAAGTCGAAAAACTTGCTGCCCGTGGCGGATTTTTACCAAACATTAACGCACAATCTTCGCATTCTTGGAATATTGGTTTGAACCAAAACATTACAACAGGTTTGTTAGAAAATCAAACCACACAGTTTACTGCTGCTGGTTTAAATGCAAATGTTGTGATTTATAATGGCCTTCAAAACATTAACAGGTTACGACGGTCAAACCTCTCGATACTTTCGGCACAATATAATTTGTCAAAAATAAAAGACGATATTTCTTTGAATGTTGCCAATTCTTTTTTGCAGGTTTTGTTTAATAAAGAAAACTTGAAGGTTCAAAGAAATCAACTTCAAAATAACCAGAAACAACTCGAACGGTCGCAACAGTTGGTTGCCGCAGGGGCTATACCGCGTGGCGATTTGCTAGATTTGAACGCAACAGTTGCTGCCAACAAACAGTCGATTGTTATTGCCGAAAACACACTTTTTTTATCAAAACTAAGTCTTGCGCAACTACTGCAACTACCAGATTTTCAGAATTTTGATACTGTCGATACCGATTATGCCGTGGCTCAAAGCGCTGCAATGCTGCAAACACCCACAGCTATTTACGAAAAAGCAAAAGCAGAAAGAGTAGAACTAAAAATTGCAAAGACAAACTTGGACATTGCCGAAAAAGATGTAGCAATTGCTCGTGGTGCATACCAACCAACGATTTCTGGTTTCTATGGTTTTAATACACGTGCGTCAGACAATGGTCGTTTTGTTGGTGTAGAGCAAAATACGACAAATCCAACGTCTGTTATTGGTTTTGTTCAAGGAACAAATCAGCAGGTGCTGCAACCTAACCTTTCGCCAATTATTGGCAATGCGCTACCACTGTTTACGCAATTTGATAATAATAAAGGAAACAATTTCGGGCTTCAACTCTCGGTGCCAATTCTCAACGGATTTTCTGCCAGAAACGCAGTGCAACGAGCAAAAATAAATGTCGAACGAAACCAGATTGCACTTAGCCAACAAGAATTGACGCTAGAACGCAATGTTTTTACAGCTTTCGCTGATGCAAAAGGTTCGCTGCAGGCCTATGAATCTGCAATTGTGGCACAAGATTCACGCAGAGATGCCTACGAATATGCCAAAGAACGTTTTGCCGTAGGACTTTTGAACGCTTTTGATTTGAACCAAGCGCAAACATTGTTTGTAAATGCACAGTCAGAAGTAGTCAGAACCAAATACGATTATATTTTTAAAACCAAAGTAGTCGAATTTTATTTCGGAATACCAATCATTCAAAATTAAATACCATGTCAAAAAAAACAATTTATATCAGTCTATCTATTGTTGTAATTGCAATTATCGCCCTTTTGGTACTGTCAAAAAAAGGAATCATTGGCGACAAAAAGAAAGGAAAAGAAGTTGAAGTAGCCACAGCCACGCTCGGTACAATAGTAGAAACAGTATCGGCTACTGGCAAAATTCAGCCCGAAATAGAAGTAAAAATTTCGTCTATGGTTTCTGGCGAAATTATTCAATTGCCCGTCAAAGAAGGTCAAATTGTTAAGAAAGGTGCTTTGCTTGTAAAAATAAATCCCGATATCTATTCGTCAGGTTATAAACGAACAGTTGCAGGACTCAGCCAAACCAAAGCAGGACTCAGCCAAGCCGACGCACAGTTTAACGAAGCAAAAGCAAGTTACGATAGAAACAAACAATTGTATGACAAAGGAATTATATCCAGGTCGGATTGGGACAAGTCAATTGCCGCATTTGAAGTAGCAAAAGCCACCAAACAATCGGCTTACTACAACGTGCAATCTGCATCTGCAACGGTGAGTGAAGCCAAAGACAATCTTGGCAGAACAATTATTTATGCGCCCGAAAGTGGCACAATTTCAAAACTTGCCGTCGAGCTTGGCGAACGCGTTTTAGGAACCCAACAAATGGCAGGAACAGAAATTATGCGTGTTGCAAACCTCGAAAACATGGAAGTCGAAGTCGACGTAAACGAAAACGATATTGTAAAAATTAGCGTTGGCGACTCATCAAAAGTAGCGGTAGACGCATACCTAAAAAAAGAATTTAAAGGCATTGTAACAAGCATATCAAATTCTGCAAGCACAACATTGACAGCAGACCAAGTGACCAATTTTAAAGTAAAAGTTAGAATTCTTAAAAGTAGTTATGCCGATTTGCTCGAAGGAAAACCAGCAGCATATTCGCCATTTAGACCAGGAATGACCGCTACGGTCGACATCATTACCACATCAAAACCAAATGTGCTTTCAGTGCCAATTAGTGCCGTTGTAATAAAGTCAGACACATTGGCCAGCAAACCATTAGATGCAAAACCAGACGACGAAAGTTCGATGCCTGTTGTGCCAAAATCAGATAAAAAACTAGAGTGTGTTTTTGTAAAAAACAAAGATAAGGCTCAAATCAGAATCGTGAAAACGGGTATTCAAGACGATTCAAGTATCGAAATTGTGTCAGGGCTCAAAAAAGGCGATGTTATTATCACTGGACCATATACGCTTGTTTCAAAAGAATTAAATTCTGGCGATGAGGTTTATGTGGCAATTCTAGAAGACAAGAAAAAGAAAGAATAGTTTATTAAACTTCTATAAAATAAAAAAAGCCAAGTAAATAATTTTACTTGGTTTTTTGTTAAAACATTTTTTGGGTTTTAAGCGGTTGTTTTTTTGTAAAAAATTTATTGCGATTTCAACAGCAATATTACTATTTTTGAAAATCTAAAATTCATAAAAAATGAAATACCATCCAATAGACCAAAACCTATACATAAAAAACCGAGCAAAGTTCATTGCCGCCATGAAACCCAACAGTTTGGCGGTTTTTAACTCAAACGACATTTATCCAGTTTCTGCCGACAGCACACTGCCTTTTGCGCAGCACCGCGACATTTTATATTTATCGGGTATCGACCAAGAAGAAAGTATTTTGTTGCTTTTTCCAAATGCACCCTACGAAGAGCATCGCGAAATTTTGTTTCTCAAAGAAACCAATGACCACATTGCCGTTTGGGAAGGTGCAAAGCTTTCTAAAGAACAAGCAACAGCCGTTTCTGGAGTAAAAAACATTGTTTGGTTGCAAGATTTCAAAAAAACATTACAACAATTGATGTCTTATTCAGATACTATTTACATCAATACAAATGAGCATTATCGCGCCACAATTGAGACAGAAACTCGCGAAGCCCGATTCGTGAAATGGTGGAAAAACCAATATCCAGCGCACCAAGTTGCCAAGTCTAACCCCATTTTGCAACGCATTCGGTCTATCAAAGAACCCGAAGAACGGGCACTTATCCAGACCGCTTGCGACATAACCAACAAAGGTTTCCGAAGACTTTTGCCGTTCATAAAACCTGGCGTTTGGGAATACGAAATCGAAGCCGAACTCATACACGAATTCATCAGAAATCGTTCTCGTGGCTTTGCCTACACACCCATTATTGCGTCGGGCAACAACGCCAACGTGCTTCATTATATAGAGAATAACCAACAATGCCAAGCAGGCGAACTAATTCTGCTAGACGTTGCCGCAGAATATGCCAACTATTCTAGCGACTTGACCCGCACCATTCCCGTTTCAGGGCGATATTCTGATCGTCAAAAACAAATTTACAAAGCCGTTTTGCACGTCAAAAACGAAGCTACCAAAATGCTCGTTCCGGGCACACTCTGGAAAGAATATCACAAAGAAGTAGGCAAAATCATGACTTCAGAACTGCTTACTGTCGGACTAATCTCAAAAGCAGATGTCGATGGCGAAGACCCCGAAAAACCAGCATACAAAAAATATTTTATGCACGGCACTTCGCACCACATGGGCCTAGACACGCACGACTACGGGCTGCTACACGAGGTCATTCAGCCCAATATGGTTTTTACCGTCGAGCCAGGAATTTACATTCCCGCCGAAAATTTTGGTGTACGCCTAGAAGACAATGTTGTGGTGCAAGCCACGGGCGAACCCATAAACATGATGAAAAACATCCCTGTAGAAATCGACGAAATCGAGGGTTTAATGAATTAAGTCATTGCTAGGAAAGTGGCAATCTTTTATAGAAGCCAATCATTTTACAATAATAGACTTGGTTTCCCGTCGTGTGCTATGTAATTGCGAGGAACGAAGCAATCTATTATTTTTCCCAACCGCCTAGGGGCAGTTGTCAAAAAAAGATGCCGCGTCCATCGGGGCTAGACTACAAGATTGAGTTGAGATTGAATTTGCGAATTTTTGAATTGAATTGTTTGAAAAATTATCTTCGGCAGCAAAAAAAAATAAACCATTTCAAAAAACTTGCACAAAAAACTATATATTTGAAATCTTAAAAATAAGTTAACAATAAAACACCCAACTAAAAAATAAAAAATATGTCAATTTGGAGAACAAAACCCGTGTCAGCATTTGAAGCTGACATGAAAAAAAGTCAACTCAAACGTGTTTTGGGCAAATGGAGTTTAACGGCTATCGGTATTGGGGCTATTATCGGAGGAGGTATATTTGTACTTACAGGCACTGGAGCATATTATCACGCAGGGCCAGCACTAGCCATATCTTTTATCATTGCAGGAATTGCATGCGTTTTTGCTGCACTTTGCTATTCAGAATTTGCCTCAATATTACCCGTTGAAGGCTCTGCCTATGCCTATGCCTATGGTACAATTGGCGAGATTTTTGCATGGATAATTGGATGGGGACTAATTTTAGAGTATGCCATGGGAAGTATGACCGTTGCGGTATCGTGGTCAGGATATTTCAATAAAATGCTAAAAATGTTCGGAATAAAACTCCCTGAATATCTAACGGCAGATCCAGGGAGCTATACTGGCGAAGGATTTTCTATGAACTTACCTGCTTTCTTAATTGTTTTGTTTGTAATTTCTATTTTAATTAAAGGAACAAAAAGTGCTGCAACAGCAAACAACTTTATTGTTGTTTTAAAGGTTTCGGCAGTAATTTTTGTAATTATTGCAGGTGCATTTTTTATAAACGTTGATAATTGGACCCCATTTATTCCTGATGCAACAACTATTGTCGAAAAAACAGGGTCTCATGAAGCCTATGGCTTCAAAGGAATTGTCTCTGGTGCGGCAGCAATATTTTTCGCTTATGTTGGTTTTGATGCAGTTTCGACCCAAGCTGGCGAGGCTATAAATCCTAAAAAAGACGTTCCATTTGCAATAATTGCTTCTCTTTTAGTTTGCACAGTACTTTATATATTGGTGTCATTGGTTCTGACTGGAATGATGAGCTATCAAGATTTTAACCCACTAGGAAAATATCCAGAAGCAATAAAAGCACCTGTTGCTTACGCTTTTGATATAGCTGGTCAAGCATGGGCAGGCTACATAATCACAATTGCAGCAACCATAGGTTTGATTTCGGTATTGATGGTTATGATTATGGGACAATCAAGAATTTTTTTAGGAATGTCGAAAGATGGATTAATTCCTGCGGTATTTTCAAAAATCAATCCGCTTTCAGGAACACCAAAAACTAATTTGATGATTCTTGGCGGGTTCATAGCCTGTGTCGCTGCTTTTACTCCTATAAACGAATTAGCCGATATGACTAGCTTTGGAACTTTGTTTGCCTTCACAATGGTGTGCATTGCAGTATGGATACTACGGGTCAAGCAACCTGGTCTTGAAAGATCTTTTAAAGTTCCTGCTTTACCAGTGATTGCTGTTTGTGGAATTTTAATAAACACATATTTGATGTATAACCTTAGCACAAAAGCACAGATGTTCTCATTAGGATGGTTAGCAATTGGTGTTTTTGTATACTTTTTATATGGCAAACGAAATTCCAAGTTGAATAATCCTTCGGAATTTTAATTTTATTAATTAGTTTCATTCAAAAAAACCACCACCTAAAAAACGGTGGTTTTTTTATGCCTTAATCTCAAAATTATATTGAATCATTCCAAATAACATAAATTCATTTTTTTCAAAAACCAACCAAATCTATTCGTCGTAA
>JBDLWE010000103.1:0-12098 GCA_039804445.1 Bacteroidota bacterium
GTGCTTTTCGGGAAATGAATGTTGACGATTGCCTCTTTTTTTGAAACCAATTTTAGTTCATCGATAAGATACTGAGGCAAGGTTTCTTGAATATTTTCAATGCTGTCTGTAAACAAATTTATCATCAAACCATTGATTAGGCGGTTTGTAAAACCTCGTTTGCCTAGCATTTCTGTCGATGGATAAACGGGTTGCATGGCCGTGCGAATAGTAGTTTTGTGCTCAGAAACCAACTCGATTTCAGGATGCGAAATAGTGAATTTATTGTTAAAAACAGTGGCTTTGCCGAAGGCTACAGTTGGTTCGTTAATTTTTAGAATGTCTTGTATTGTTTTGATACCTTGAAACCAAACTAGTTCTATTTTGCCAGTTTCGTCAACAAAATCTGCTACGAGACGTTTTTGTGCTTTGCCAAATGCTACGGTTTTTAGATGTATGATTTTTCCAACGATTTGAACTTCGGCAGTTGCGTTTTGCAGTTCGTTGATTTTGTGGTATTTGGTTTTATCAATGTACCGATTTGGATAAAAATTTATCAAATCGCCATATTTGTGAATATTCAATTCTTTGCGCAGAACTGCACCTCGAGCAGAGCCGATTCCTTTGAGATATTCAATTGGTGTGTCAAAAATGTTTTGCAAATCGTATAAATAATTAATAAAACCAAAAATTAGGTTGTTGTAAAGATAGTTTTTTGATTTTTAAATTGAAAATGTTACTTTTACGATTGTAACGTTATTAAAATGCGATATTTTTTTATTCTTTTATGGTTCACATTTTTATTTGGTCAACAAAAAAGCGTTGATTTCAAAACGGTTAATGCAAAACTAGCAATTAATTGTCGATCAAAAACAATTGAGGGTTTTCAAACCACAAAATTTGATATTTCAAAATCAGTTGATTCCATTTTTTTAGATGCCAAAAATATTCAATTTTCGTCATTACTTATAAATGGAAAACCTTCAAAATTTAAAACAACCAAAAATCACCTTATTGTTTACGGTGGTTTCAAAATTGGTCAGAACGTTTTGACTTTTCAGTATGTCGCAGTTCCAAAACAAACGATGTATTTTATTGGCGAAAGCCCCGATTTGCAAATTTGGACGCAAGGTCAAGGCAAAGGCTCTAGTCATTGGTTGCCAAGTATAGATGACGTTAACGACAAAATAGTTTTTGGACTAGACATTACTTTCGACAAAAATTATACGGTTTTGTCTAACGGAATCCTAAAAAATGCTTGCGAAGATGCCGATCTCAAAACGTGGCAATATCAAATGCAAAAGCCAATGAGTTCGTATTTAGTGATGCTAGCAATTGGCAAGTTTGCAAGACAAACTGAAAATTCAAATTCTGGAATTGCACTGGAAAAATATTTGCACCATGATGATATTTCAAAATTCAATACAACATATCAGTATAACAAACAAATTTTTGATTTTCTCGAATCAGAAATTGGTTATAATTATCCATGGAAAATATACCGACAAGTTGCAGCCAAAGATTTTTTATATGGTGGCATGGAAAACACATCGGCAACCATTTTTTCGCAGGATTACGTCGTTGATGAGGTTGGATGTAATGATAAAAAATATATCAACGTCAATGCGCATGAGTTGGCACACCAATGGTTTGGCGATTTGGTGACCGCAAAATCAGGAAAGCACCATTGGTTGCAAGAAGGATTTGCGACCTATTATGCCTTGCTTGCTGAACAAGATATTTTTGGCGATGACCATTTCAATTATAAACTTTATGAAATGGCCGAAAGATTGCAACGAGCCAGCCTGAAAGATACGATCCCGATTTTAGACGAAAAAGCAAGTTCGTTGACTTTCTATCAAAAAGGGGCATGGGCTTTGCATGCAATGCGAACTGAAATTGGTTTGAAAAAATTCAAAATTATTGTGCGAAAATATCTAAATAAACACAAATTTAAAAACGTAGAAACCGATGATTTTTTGAAAGTTGTATCCGACAATTCTAATTTTGATATTATAAAATTTCAAAAAAATTGGTTAGAAAATTCAAAATTTGACGTCAAAACAGCAATTGATATCTTGAAAAAATGCACGATGATACAACAATATTTTGAAGTTTCAGAATTAAAAAATTTACCTTTCAAAGAAAAGCGTTCAAAATTTGAATCAATCCTTGAATCAGATGTTTTTTTTGCAATAAAGCAAGAAGTCATTTATCAATTAAAAGACGTGTCATTTGCAGATAAAAGACAGTTGCTTGACATTGTTTTAGATTCAAAAAACATTCAACTTCGTCAGGCAGTTGCCGAAACAACTATTGATTTTGATGATGATTGTAAAACAAAATTCGAGTCTTTGCTTGATGATGATTCTTATATCACAAAAGAAATTATTTTAAATGTACTTTGGAATAAATACCCTGAAAATCAGTCGTCTTATCTCGAAAAATCTAAAAATTGGATTGGTTTTAATGACAAAAATTTGAGAATACTTTGGTTGAATCTTGCACTGCGTACAAAAGATTTTATGGTTCAAGACAAATCAATTTTGTATGATGAATTACTAAATTATTCATCAGCAAAATTTGAAATTGAAACAAGACAAAATGCCATAAAAACCCTTTTGTTTTTAGACAAAAACGATCAAAATGTTTTGCCAAATTTGGTCAACGGACTTACAAATCATCGGTGGCAAATGGTTAAATTTTCGAAAGACAACATTCGTGGAATGCTAAAAATTAAATCTTTCAGAGAATATTTTGAAAAATTGTTACCAAATTTGAATGCTAATGAAAACTTTCAACTAGGTAGGTTGTTAGCAGAAAAATAATTTTACAAAATATCAATAACTTCGTTTTTTATAAAATCAATTGCGGCCGAGCTTGGCGATTGCTTATCAAGCAATTCATTTAAAATTATCTCTCTTAACTTGTCTGCAGAATTTACTTTTTCTGACATTGCAATTTTTCTAATCATTTGAATAGTAGCGTTTTTGGCAGTCAAAATTATTGTCCAACATTCCGACGACATATAAATTTGTTGGGTCAGATTGTGCTCGAATTCTTGTTCAATCATAGAAATCAACAAGTTTTCGTAGTCATGTTTATTGCCAGATATTGGCGAAACCCGAATCAAAAGTTTGGTCAAACCAATTCTTTCTAGATACAAAGTCATGCGCTCATAGGCTTGTAATCGAAGGGGCAACGCGGTTTTTTGATTTTCTTTTTGAACTAGCCATTTTCTGGTATTTCTTTGGTCTGCAAAATAGGCTTGAAACAAATAGTAAGCCAATCCCGCTGTTATTAACGAAGGTACAGTATAGGCAAGAATTTCTATAATTTTGTTTTGCATTTAAAATAAATTTGACGCAAAAATAGTTTTTTTGCCACGAATTCACGAATTATTTGTCAGTAAATCATAAACATAGAAATGAATATATCCTTAAATCTATTTGAATTTAAATTTTTAATTGGTGAATTCGTGACTAGTCTGGAAGACTACTAAATACTAATAAAAATATAAAACCGCTGTTCGTAAGTTTCTTTTTTTTGATATTGATAAAAAACGTACTTTTGTGTCGCAAAAATACTAAATAATATGTCTGTAATGGAAACAATTCAAAAGAAAAAAGCCTTTGGAACATTTGATCATAAACCTGTTTTTGGCGAAAGCAAAAGGCATCAAATTTCTGAAATTTTATTACGAATAATCGAGCAAAAAGGACTTGATGTCGGCCTTCTAGCCATTGCATCTGGCTTGCACAGGGGGTCGGTGGTTCGTGTAAAAAATGTAACAAAACCGTACACTCAAAACGTTTTTGACAAACTTTTAAAAGGTTTAGAAATGACCGAAGCCGAGTTTTTTAAGTTTTAAAAACAATAAAATCTATTTGTAAATTAATATCTTATTTTTTTGATGCAAAAATATATCGAGCAACTCAACGAGGCTCAACAAAAACCTGTGTTACAAAAAGACGGTCCAATGATAATTATTGCTGGTGCTGGCTCTGGCAAGACACGTGTACTTACTATCAGAATTGCCTATTTGATGAGTCTTGGCGTAGATTCGTTTTCTATTCTTGCGCTTACTTTTACAAACAAAGCCGCCAAAGAAATGAAGAAACGAATTTCGGATATTGTTGGTGCATCAGAAGCTAAAAATCTTTGGATGGGAACTTTTCATTCGGTTTTTGCCCGAATATTGCGGGCCGAGGCAGATAAGTTAGGATATCCATCTAACTTCACGATTTATGACACTCAAGATTGCGTGCGGTTGCTGGGTGCCATTATCAAAGAAATGCAACTTGACAAAGACATTTATAAACCAAAACAAATTTTGGGCAGAATATCGTCTTACAAAAATTCACTTATTACCGTAAAAGCCTACTTCAATAATCCAGAATTGCAGGAAGCCGACGCCATGTCTAAAAAACCACGGTTAGGCGAAATTTATCAAAACTATGTAGACCGTTGTTTCAAATCTGGTGCGATGGACTTTGATGATTTGTTGTTAAAAACCAATGAATTGCTCAATCGATTTCCCGAAGTGTTGGCCAAGTATCAAAATCGTTTCAGATATATTCTAGTCGATGAGTACCAAGATACTAACCACTCGCAGTACCTAATCGTTCGGGCATTGTCTGACCGTTTTCAGAACATTTGTGTAGTAGGCGACGATGCCCAAAGTATTTATGCGTTTCGAGGGGCAAATATCAATAATATATTGAATTTTCAAAAAGATTATGAAAATGTTCAGACCTATCGATTAGAGCAAAACTATCGTTCGACCAAAAACATTGTCGAAGCTGCCAATTCTATCATCGATAAAAACAAAACCAAATTAGACAAAATTGTTTGGACTGCCAATGACTACGGCAACAAAATAAAAATAAACCGCAGTGTTACAGATGCAGAAGAAGGTCGTTTTGTGGCAAGTACCATTTGGGACAGCAAAATGAATCAGCAAATGATGAATGGTGATTTTGCGATTCTGTACAGAACAAATGCCCAGTCACGTGCCATGGAAGACGCCTTGCGAAAGCGCGATATTCCATACAGAATCTATGGTGGGCTTTCGTTTTATCAGCGCAAAGAAATAAAAGACGTGTTATCGTATTTGCGACTTATTATCAATCCAAAAGACGAAGAGGCGCTTATTCGAGTTATCAACTATCCCGCTCGTGGCATTGGTGATACGACGGTTGAGAAACTCACAATAGCCGCCAATCATTACAAACGGTCTATTTATGAAGTGATGCAGCACATAGACAAAATAGATTTGAAACTCAACACAAACACACGACAGAAACTGTTAGATTTTGTGCAGATGATTCAGAGTTTTCAGATTATTAACGAAAATCAAGACGCGTTTTATCTTGCCGATCACGTGGCCAAAAAAACAGGGTTGGTTCAAGAGCTCAAAAAAGACGGCACACCAGAGGGCATTACCAGAATTCAGAATATCGAAGAACTTTTGAACGGTATAAAAGATTTTACTGACGGTCAAGTCGAGGTCGATGGCGCACGAGGCGCACTGTCAGAATTTCTTGAAGATATTGCACTTGCCACCGATTTAGACAAAGACACCGGCGATGATGATAGAGTAGCACTCATGACCATTCACTTGGCAAAAGGACTTGAATTTCCAACGGTTTTTGTGGTTGGTATGGAAGAAGATTTGTTTCCGAGTGCCATGAGCATGTCTACAAGAAGTGAGCTAGAAGAAGAACGACGGTTGTTTTATGTAGCAATCACTCGGGCCGAGCATCAAGCGTACCTTACATATGCACAAAGTAGGTATCGTTGGGGAAAATTGACCGACTGTGACCCTTCGAGATTTATTGAAGAAATAGATGCACAATATCTTGAATATCTCACACCCGAGGAATCTACTTATCGTTTTAAACCATTGATAGACAACGATATTTTTGGCGATATTGACAAGTCAAAACTTCGGTTGGCAAAGCCCGTTTCTGGCATTGCACCAAAATATATCACAGATGCACAACCGAAATCAGATTTAAATATCCGAAAACTAAAACCTGTTGGCAATAGTAATCAAGCTAATTTGTTTGATGGCAAACTGACCGTAGGCAACATTGTGATGCACGAACGTTTTGGCAAAGGCGAAATTATAGATATGGAAGGAGCAGGAGCTGACCGAAAAGCCGAAATAAAATTTGAAGTTGGCGGCGTCAAAAAATTATTGCTCCGATTTGCAAAATTAGATATAATAAGTTAATTTAGGTTTGAATAATTTTCAAAGTTCTACAAATGAGCAATTCAAAAATTTTAGCAAATCGGTTTCGAGAAGTTATATTGACCGGAACTTGGATTGCGAACACAAATTTTAAAGCCGAGCTCGACGGCATCGATTATAGCATTGCAAACGCAACGCAGCAAGGATGTAACACTATCGCAGTTATAGCACAACACATTCATTATTATATAAAAGGTATAAATGATTTTTTTGAAACTTCAAATTTAGACATAAAAGATAAATTTAGTTTTGATTTTGAGGCTATTAAAACCCAGCAAGAATGGGAAACTTTTTTATCGAAATTTTGGACTGATGCCGAAATTTTTGCAAAAAACGTTGAATTATTTGATGACAACAAATTAAATACTATTTTTGTCAAACAAGAATATAGTATATTTTTAAGAAACATAGATGGCATAATCGAGCATAGTTATTATCATTTAGGTCAAATTATATTATTAAAAAAAATATTTTTATAACAAAAAAATAATAAGCAATGTCCCCAAATTGCTTTTTGCCGATTAATTATAAGCAAAACAATGGGACAATTCATAAAAATTTACGAGGACAAACCAAACGAAGCCGCGATCAAAAAAGTGGTTGAGGTTTTGCGTAATGGCGGTTTGGTTATTTATCCAACAGATACGGTTTATGGTTTAGGTTGCGACATTACAAACACAAAAGCCCTCGAGCGCATTGCCAAAATAAAAGGTATTAAGCCCGAAAAAGCCAATTGGTCTTTTGTTTGTTCAGATTTATCAAACCTTTCTGATTATGTCAAACAGCTCGATACGCCAACTTTTAAAATCTTGAAAGGTTGTTTGCCAGGTGCATTTACTTTTATTTTGCCAGGAAACAACAACCTTCCTAGCGCATTTAAAAAGAAAACTACAGTCGGTATTCGAGTTCCTGACAACAATATTGTTATCGAAATTGTAAAATCGCTCGGAAACCCAATAGTTTCAACATCTATTCATGACGACGATGCAGTTTTAGAATATTCAACCGATCCAGAATTGATTTTCGAGAAATGGCAAAACCTTGTTGATTTGGTTATAGATGGCGGCTACGGCGATAATCTAGCGTCAACAATAGTAGATTTGACCGGTCATGAACCCGTGGTTGTGAGAGAAGGAAAAGGAATTGTTGATTTTTTATAGTTGAAATTATGATAAGAGTTATTTTTTCTTTGTTTTTTTTATCGCAAATCATATCGGCGCAACGTGCAGTAGGGAAGGTTTTTGATGACAGCGGAACACCAATTCAAAACGTAAACGTATTTATAGACGGAACAACTTTTGCAACACAATCTGATGCAAATGGTAAATTCTCTTTAAATTATAAAGTTTTTTCGACCAAAACCATGATTGTGAGTTGCGTTGGTTTTAAAACACAATACATCAGTGATTATAATCAAAACCAAGATTTGATTATAGCATTACAAACTGATATCGTAGAATTAGACGAGATTTCAATAAATTTTGATCAATTTTCTCGTGCCCGAAAGCTCAAATTTTTTAAGACTGAATTTTTAGGCAAATCGGCAAACGGAAGAAATTGCAGTATTCAAAACGAAAAAGATATATCTTTTTATTATGACAAAAATGCAAGAACATTGCAGGCGTTTGCCAATCGTCCAATTGTTGTTATCAATAAAAATTTAGCATACAAGGTCAACATAAATTTGATTGGTTTTGAAGCCAAATTTTATCGCGAGAACCTAAAGTCGTCAGAAATGTATCGATGTTATTTTGAGGTTTTAACTCATTTTGAATCGTTATCAAATACCGATGAATTTAAAAAACGGCGAGCAAAAGCGCTTAACGGTTCAAAAGTTAATTTTTTTAGAGATATGGCAGGTAATAATTGGGAAAAATCAAAATTCAAACTTTTTTTTAATGATTTCGGTTTAAATCCATCTTATTTTTTTCAGGTGTCAAATGATGGTTATCAAACAAATGTTGAGTTAAACCAAAACGTAAAATCGTTTAAACGCAAGCAAAAAACCACTTTTAATGTAGTTTATAATAATCGTAGAAAATCGCAAGTAACTTTTGATACACAATCATTTGTGATTGATATATTTGGCAACAATAGCCAAATTGAAAAAATTTTTTTTAGCGGCGATATGGCCACAAGGCGAGTTGGTGATATGCTGCCAATTGATTTTGGCATAAAATAGAAAAACCTCTGCCAAGTCGCAAAGGTTTTTTATAGAAAAAGTTAAAAATTTTATTTCATCGGTTTTTTCATTTCTTTTTCGATCATTTCATAAAACTCATCTATTTTTGGCAATACCACAATTCTGGTTCTGCGGTTTTTGCTTCTGTCGTCGGTGGTCAAATTGTCGTTTAACGGAATATATTCGCCACGACCTGCCGCTATAAGTTGCGATGGTTTTACGCCCAGTTCTTTGGTCAAAACCCTTATAATTGCTGTTGATCTTTTTACTGATAAGTCCCAATTGTCTAACAAAATGCCGTTGCCAGAAAAAGGTACATTGTCTGTGTGGCCTTCGACCATACATTCAAAAGTTGGTTTGTCGTTTACAACTTTAGCTACTTTTCCAAGAATTTCTTTTGCACGATCGCTCACAATGTAACTACCACTTTTGAACATCAGTTTGTCGGCAATAGATATAAAAACCACTCCTTTCTCTACATTTACCTCAATGTCTGGATCAGAAATTCCTACAGACGATTTCAAACTAGTTACCAATGCTAGCGTAACACTATCTTTTTTGGTTAAAGCATCTTGCATTCTAGAGATTTTTAAATCTTTCTCTTTGATGGTTTCTAGAGCTTTTTCTATGTTTTGGGCACCTTTTGTGGTCAAGACCGTCATGTCTTTTGCGGTCGATATAAGGTTTTGATTTGTCGATTTCAAATTATCGTTTTGGTCTTTGAGCGCTGCTAAACTTGCCGAAAGTCCTGATTTCTCTTCGTTACAAAGATTAAGTTTTACGGTTGCCGAATTCAATAAATCTTGAATTTCTTTGTTTTTTGATTCTAAATCAGTGAATTTTTTTTTAGAAACGCAACTTCCTAATAATGCGATTATTGTAAATCCTAAAACTATTTTTTTCATTTTTTGAATTGTTTAATGTTTTTACAAAATTATATGTTTAATCTATTTTTAAGTAATAAAGTAATGTTAAATCTATGAATTGAAAATTTTATTTTTCAAAATAAAATAATCAAACACAATAGTTTTTGTTTGAAAATATTTTGTTTTTTGATTGTTTTCGCGTTTTGAATAAGCATTATAAAACATGCTGTAAAACGCAAAATGAGCCCGAAGTATTGCCGTAAAATGTTTCAGCTTACCACCAAATAAAAATTTTATACCTGCAATTCCGTCCAAAATCATTCGTACAAATAGAATAAAAAATAGGTCAGATTTTGGTAAATTTTTGGTGAGCATTAGCAATGAATTTCTGAAATTCAAAAATGTTTTTTCAGGATTTGCAGATTCTAAAGTTGCGCCACCAACATGATAAACTATAGATTTTGGTTCATATTTTGCAATAAAACCCTTGTTAAAAGCGCGCCAACAAAAATCTATTTCTTCTTGGTGTGCAAAAAACGTTTTGTCAAAACCATCGAGTTCATCAAAAACCGATCTTCTAACACAAAAACAAGCGCCAGATGCCCAAAAAATTTCGGTTGATTCATCATATTGTTTTGTATCTTCTTCTACTGTTTCAAAAATTCGTCCGCGACAGTACGGATATCCAAATTTATCAATAAAACCTCCCGCTGCACCAGCATATTCAAATTGATTTTTATTTTTATAATCTAAAATTTTAGGTTGGATAATAGCGGTTAGCGGTTCATTTTCAAATGTTTTTATAATCGGTGTTAGCCAATTTTCGGCTACTTCAACATCAGAATTCAATAAAACCAAAATATCAGCATTAACCAATTTTAAACCTTCATTATATCCTTTTGCATAGCCGTAATTTTCAATATTTTTTATGAATAAAATTTGTGGATATTTTGTTGAAATGAAAGAAATAGAATCATCTGTCGATTGATTGTCAATGACATAAATAGTTGCGTTTTTGGAATTTTTCACAACCGAAGGCAGAAATTTTTCAAGCAAATCTCGACCATTCCAATTCAAAATTACAACTGCTACCTCCATTTAATTATTAATTTTTTAATGAGTAATTCGGAATATTTTCTAAAAAGTGGTATTTATTTTCGTCTAAATTCATTTGACAAAAATAATGCTGCAAACCGTTGGTAATCATCAAAAAATTTGCTTTTAACGTCATGTTGTATCTTGCAATTTGGTCAAAAGTTTCTTGCGAAATTTGAATATCAGCACTTTTGCATTCAACCAATATATTGATTTGTCCGTTAGAATGAAAAACCACAATATCATAACGTTTTTTTAAACCATTGATTTCTAATGTTTTTTCTACATTAATAAGTGATTTTGGATATTTTTTTTCAATTATCAAAAATTGAACCACGTGCTGACGTACCCATTCTTCGGGCGTCAAAAGCACAAACTTTTTTCTGATTTCGTCAAAAATTGCAAGTTTATTTTCGCTATTTTTGAGCCGAAATGAATATTCTGGCAAATTCAATTTTTGCATTGTACAAAGATACAAATTTCAACAAACCTGAAACTCAAAACCTGAAACAAGATTTTTTTTGATGGACGAAATTGCCAAAATTGTTGCCGATATAATAGCTGGTCAAGTCAAACCGATTTATTTTTTGATGGGCGAAGAAGCCTATTATATTGATAAACTTTCAGAATATATTGAAAAAAATGTGCTACAAGAACATGAGCGCGATTTTAATCAAACCGTACTTTATGGTCGCGATGTGACTATTGACGATATTGTTTCTGCAGCAAAACGTTATCCAATGATGGCAGACAGACAGGTTATTATTGTTAAAGAAGCCCAAGATTTGGTTAAAACAATAAATCAAATCGAAAAATATGCCGAAAACCCAATGTCTTCCACGGTTTTGGTGTTTTGTTATAAATATAAATCTTTAGCCAAAAACACAAAAGCATACAAACAAATTGCCAAAAACGGATTGGTTTTTGAGTCTAAAAAGCTTTATGACAATCAGATCGGTCAATGGATTTCTAGAGTTTTGCAACCAAAAGATTATAAAATTGATGCAAAAGCCAATGCAATGTTGGTTGAGTTTTTAGGAACAGATTTAAGCAAAATCAATAATGAACTCGAAAAATTGCAACTTATTTTGCCAAAAGGCAGCACAATAACCGCCACTCATATTGAAGAAAATATTGGTTTTAGCAAAGATTTTAATGTTTTTGAATTACGAAAAATGTTGGCGGTCAAAAATCAATTAAGTTGTTACAAAATCGTAAAATATTTTGCAGACAATCCAAAAGACAATAATATTGTGATGGTCGTTGGATTGGTATTTGCTTTTTTTATTCAAGTTCAAAAGTATCACGGTACCAAAGATAAAAATCCAGCCAAAGTCGCCGGACTGCTTGGCGTTAGTCCTTATTTTTTAAAAGATTATGACATTGCAATAAAGAATTATAACATGAAAAAAGTAAGTAGTATCATCAATACCTTGCGTGATATTGACGTGAAAAGCAAAGGTGTTGGCGCAAATGGTTTGCCACTCATCGATTTATATAATGAAATGTTAGCCAAGGTTTTTGCCTGAAAAATTCGTTTTAAGTAGAAAATTAGACGATATTTGCGTTCTAAATTTTTTGAATATGGCAACAAATAAAAATTCAATACTTGGATGGGCAACATTGTTAATGATAATTATGGGAGTTTTGCTGATAGCGATGGGTGCTTTTAGATATGATGACGTTGCTGGGTGGGGGTTTGCAACAGTCGGCATTGGTT
>JBDLWE010000104.1:0-14946 GCA_039804445.1 Bacteroidota bacterium
ATAACTTTTATAGAAGCTTCTTTTTCTTGGTTTTTTACGCCATCGGTCATCATTGTGTTACAAAACGGGCATGCGGCGGCAATAATGTCGGGGTTTTGGGTTAGTGCTTCTTCGGTGCGCTCTATATTTATTTCTTTGTTGCCTGTTTCGGCATCCTTAAACATTTGTGCACCGCCTGCACCGCAGCATAATCCGTTGGCTTTTGATCGTTTCATCTCGAGAAGTGCAACGTCTAATTTTTCTATCAAGGCTCGCGGTGCTTCGTAGATATTGTTGGCGCGACCAAGATAACAAGGATCATGGTACGTGATTTTTTTGCCTTTGAATTGCCCACCTTCTATGGTTAATCTGCCATCATCAAGCAATGATTTTAGATATTCTGTGTGGTGAACGACTTCATATTTTCCGCCAAGTTCTGGATATTCGTTTTTCAGAGTATTAAAGCAATGCGGACAAGCGGTTACTATTTTTTTGGCTTCGTATGCGTTTAAAACCTCGATGTTCATCATAGCTTGCATTTGAAACAAAAATTCGTTTCCAGCGCGCTTTGCGGGATCGCCTGTACAGGATTCTTCGGCACCAAGTACTGCAAACTCTATGTTTGAACGATTCAAGATTTTCACAAATGCTTTTGTGATTTTTTTGGCACGGTCGTCAAAACTTCCTGCGCAACCTACCCAAAACAAAACTTCAGGTTGCTTGCCTTCGGCCAACATTTGCGCCATTGTGGGTACCTTCAAAACTGTTTCCATAATAAATGTTTATTCAAAAATCAATGTCAATTTCAATTTTAAAAATCAATTTCAATTTCAAGAGTCAATTTCAATTTCAATTTCAAAAATCATTCTAAAAATAAGACTTACTGTGCGTTTTGTCTTAAAAATATCAAACGTTTTAAACTTTAAAACTTCTAAGCTTCTAAACTTTTAAACTTTTTAAAACTTTAAAAACCTAATCATGTTGCCCGTCGTCAAAAACTTCGATGGTTACTTCTTTTTCTATCAGGTCTGTGAAATGACCTCTGTAGCGGGTTGCTTTTACAAGATGGTTGTCTATCCAGTGATAATTGCCGCCTCGTGGTTTTCCCATAACCATCCCGTGGTATTTGAAACCGTGTTTTTTGAGCCAGATTTCGGTGTATTCTCGGTGGGCTTCTGTGCGCGATGTAAAGAAAAATATGATGTGTCCTTCGTCATACCAGCGGTTAAGGGTTATTAGCGCATCTGGATATACTTCGGCGGTGAGCATTCTTTCTGGCTCTTCATTCGGGATATCGTCACAAACGGTCCCATCTATGTCTATTAAATAATTTTTTATACCTTCTGGCAAAATTGGGCTTATTGTTTGTCCGTTTTCTGAGGTTGCGAGTAGGTTTTTCTCGATTTCGGTAATGTCCATTCTATATTCTTGTTGTTACTAATTTTATTGTATGTATTGGCATCGCGTGGTAATTTGTTTTTACAATTTTAACCACATAGCATTTTATGTTTTCAAACTTACTAAACGAGTTTCACTTAAATCTTAGCAAATCATAGTTATGTAAATCAAATAATTGGTCTATGAAATATTTTTGTTTTTTATTTGAGAAGGTTTCTTTCTAACTTGTAGTGATTAATAACAACTTAATAATTTATATTTTTTTTATCCACGATTTGCGTTAGGGATGGTAGCGGCATCCTTTTTTTGTCTCGTCCCTAAAGACGAGACAAAAAAAGATATAGCGGACAGCCCGTTAAAACGCCCAAAAATTAATTTTCATTTGCCCAATTCAATCGGTCTTGTTGGCTGTATTGCCAGGGTGCACCGTTGTTTTCTATGTTGGTCATCATGGCGTTTAGTGGCATTGGTGCGGCACTTTGCTCCATGACCAAAAAGCGACGCAAATCTATTATTATTGACAGTGGGCTGATGTTCACGGGGCATTCTTGTACGCAGGCGTTGCATGATGTGCAGGCCCAAAGTTCTTCGGCGGTGATGTAATTGCCTAATAAATTAACGTTGTCTGGCACAAAAACACCATTGTTTTTATCGATGTTATTGCCTACTTCTACAAGTCTGTCTCGGGTGTCCATCATGATTTTGCGGGGCGAGAGTTTTTTGCCTGTCAAATTCGCGGGACAGACCGATGTGCATCTGCCGCATTCTGTGCATGTATAGGCGTTAAGCAGTTGTGCCCAATTTAAATCTTGTACGTCTTGTGCGCCAAATTTTTTAGGCACGTCTGTTGATGGCGCTGCCGCAAATGGATCGGCGTTTGGGTCCATCATTAGTTTTACTTCGGCAGTAACGGTGGGCAAATCGTCGAGTTGGCCTTGTGGATTTAAATCTGCAAAGTATGTATTTGGGAATGCTAAGAGGATGTGTAAATGTTTTGAGAAATAGAGATAGTTCAAAAATATAAGTATTCCTGTGATGTGTAGCCACCAAAAAACGGTTTCTAAAGTATGTGCGGTCCCGAAGGTAAGCGACCCGAATTGATGAAAAATATATTTTGAAACTGGAAAAGCGTTTGGTGTGAGTAATTGCTGGTTAAAATCGCTGGCGTTCATTAGTAGAAATAATGACATAAGAACGATTTCGAAATAAATAATATAGTTGGCGTCGGATTTTGGCCAGCCGTTTAAATCTGAACTTATGAATCGTTTTAGTTTGATAACATTTCTGCGTGTCCAAAAAATAATTACTGATACTAAAACTAGCGCTGCTAGAATTTCAAATGATGCGATTAGAAAAGTATAAAGACCGCCAAGCCCAACAAAAGCGCGGTGTGTGCCAAAAAGCCCATCGATGATAATTTCTAGTAATTCGATATTGATGATAACAAAACCGACATAAACGATGATGTGCAAAATGCCCGACAGCGGACGACTAACCATTTTTGATTGACCAAGTGCTATTTTGGCCATGTTTGTCCAACGTGCTTTTGGGTTTGACTTTCGGTCAACGTCTTGCCCTAGTTTGATATTTCGGATTATTTTTTGAAAATTTTTCGCAAAAAACCCAATACCAACAGCGAGTAATAATGCAAAAGCGATGTTGTCTAAATATTGCATAATTTATTTTTTAAACATATAAATACTGTCTTGCGCGGGCGCCAAATATGGCTTATTTTTTTTACCAAATAACGACACGTTGACGTAGCGAGTTGGATAAAGTCGCACGTCTTGCAACAGCAGTTCAAGTTCTTTGCTGGTTTTGGTGAGGTTTTTATACATGGTATCGTCATTGAGCATTTTCCCCATTGTGCCTCTACCGCCGTTGAGATTAGAAATCATTTTATCGACAGACGCCATGGTTTTATCTAAGTTTCTGGCGGTTTTGCCGATGTTTATTTTTGACAAAGAATCTGACAAGGTTGCAAAATTTTTAGTCATTTTATCAACGTTTGCTAGCGAACTATTAATTTTGGCATCGTTGGTGGCTAAAATTCCGTTTACAGATTTAGACGCTATACTGAATTGTGCCAAAGTTGCGTTTAAACTAGCTAAACTGTTTTTGAGGTTTTGCTTTAATTGTGCGTCTAAAACATCGTTTACGTTTAGCAACATTACATTGGCGTTGTCGACTAATTTTTCGATTTTTGTTTTTATTGGAACGAGTTGTTGCGCCAATTCATCGGTAATGCCAAGCTTGTTGCCTGCAACCAAATAATCGTTGTCTTGTGCAAGTGTCTCGTTTTTTAAATCTGGAATTATAGCTATTTGTTTGCCGCCAATGGGACTTGGCGCATATAGTTCGGCAACAGAAGTTTTAGATATTGGGAAATCAGAATTAATTTGAAGTTGAACATTTACTTTTCCTGATTTATTGTCGATTTTAAAATCGAGTACTTTGCCAACAATCAAGCCGTTAAGTGTTATTGGTGCAGAGGGCACAAGTCCTTCGATATTGTCGTATTGTACAAATAAAGTTTTGTAGTGAACAAATAAATCTCGTCCTTTCAAAAAACTGTAACCCCAAATAAATAGAAGTATTGATGAGATAACGAGTACTGCTGTCTTTATTTCTTTAGAAATTTTCAATGTGTTTATTTTTTAAACAAAAATAATCTAATTTTTTAATTGATGCTCAATTTCGCGGCTTGTTTTACGTCTATTTTTTTGCCGTTTTTGTAAGCCACAAGAAATGCTGTTTTATATCCGGTTGATTTTGCCTCAGCTAAATATTTTTTTGATAAATTGTAATCTGACGTATCTCCAAAATAATATTTGAAAAGATTGCCAGATTCTTCGACCGAAACATTTTCGAGACCTTTAAAGTTACTTGGGATTAGAGATAGATTTGTGCTTATGGCAGTAAGTTGTACTTTAAAAACTATTCCAGTATTTGTAAAAATTGGTATCGATGTTCCGTTATCAATGCTTTGTTTTATCTCACTTGTTTTAAGCAAAGTATCTTTGACTATTACTTTTGGTGGCTCGATGATGCGCAGCTGCGTTTTAAATTTTGGTTTATCGATGTTTGGTTCATTTTTTTCTGCACCAAAAAATTCTTTTTTATAACTCAATATAGCCGATGCCACATCAATCGCAATATCGTGCTGACCATCTTCTGACGCAAGATATTCACCCTCACCCTGATGCGATATAAAACCCATTTCGACCAAAATTCTTGGCATGGCAATTTTGCGAAGTACTAAAAATCCTGCTTCGCGAACACCACGATCTTTTCTATTACTGTTTTGAGCAAAGTTACGCTGAATTCTCGCTGCTAGCTCTACGCTATTTTCCCTATATTCTTCTTGTAGCATGAGCATTCCTATCGCAGATTCTGGCGAATTTGGGTTGTAGCCCTCGTAGTTTTGTTTATAATCTTTTTCGAGCGAAACTACATCATTTTCTAGTTTTGCCACTTCTAGATTCGATTTGTTTCTTGCAACACCCATTACATATGTTTCAAAACCATTGGCAACTTGTGATTTATTTGCATTGCAATGTATGGATATGAAAATGGTAGCTTTCTCGCGATTGGCAATATCTGCTCGTTCGTCTAATTCTACAAAAACATCTGAACTTCTCGTATAAACAAGATCAATATTTGGGTTTTTTTCTAAAATACTACCGATTTTTTTAACAACATCCAGCGCAATATCTTTTTCGTGATAGCCATGGTATGAAGCACCATAATCTTTACCCCCGTGACCAGCATCTAAAACAACTTTAAACTTTGTTTGTGCGCTAACATTTGCTATAAAAATTAAAATTACTATATATAGGTATGATTTCATTATTTGTAGTTTCGATTGTGCTAACATATTTTTGCAATAGATTTTCAAAAAAATATAATTTCTTAAAGTGCTTATTTCGGTCAAAAATATATTGTAAGTTTGAACCTTCAAAAAGTAAGCCATAATTTTACAAAAATAGCATTAAAACCTTTGCGTACAAACTTATTTTATATCGTTTTTTGTATAACTTGCTGTTTTGCAGTAAATATTAGCATTATGGCGCAAAATACAAAATCAATTGAAGTTACCAAACAAATTGAAAATCAGAAAGATAAACTAAAAATTTCTCAATCTGACCTTCAAAGCACTAAATTATTAAAGCAAAAAGATACTTTAAAGCCAAATAAGGCGGCATTAGAAAGTACGATCAAACGGAAGGCTGTTGATTATGAAAAGATTGATCAGAAAACAAAAATTGTAACTTTGTACAATAAAGCCGAGCTTTATTATGAAGATATTGAATTAAAAGCAGGAATTATAGTTTTAGATTATGCCAAGAATGAGGTTTATGCTGGTAGAATCAAAGATGTCAAAGGAAATTACAGTCAATATCCAAAATTTAAGCAAGGCCAAAATGAAGTTGAACCTGATTCGATAAGATTTAATTTTAAGACCAAAAAAGCATTGGTCTGGAATTCTAGAACCAAGCAAAGCGAAATGAATATCATTGCCGAGCGGTCTAAGAAAGAAAACGATTCGGTTTATTTTATGAAAAACGCAAAGCTAACCACTTCAGAAAATCTTGAAGATCCAGAATATTATTTTCTGGCAAGAACGGCAAAATTTGTGCCTGGTAAAAAAGTAGTGGTGGGAGTTACAAATATGTACATTGCCAATGTGCCTACACCACTTGGTTTGCCATTTGCATTTTTTCCGATGACTGACACGGCTCGGTCTGGCGTAATAATTCCAACTTTTCAAGATACAAACAGAGGGTACTCTCTTCAAAACGCTGGTTATTATTTTGCATTGTCAGACAATTATGACTTGACATTTACTGGCGATTATTTTACAAACGGTAGTTATGCGCTTCGGTTTCAAAGTGCATATGCCAAACGATATAAATTTAATGGAGATTTGCAATTACGATTTGAAAATCAAATAATTGGTGAACGCGGTTTTCCAAATTATAACAAAACTCGACAATACAACGTTCAATGGTCGCATACTCAGGACAACAAAAATAATCCAACCTCAAGATTTTCTGCGAGTGTAAACTTGGGCAGTAGTGAATATTTTGCACAATCATTAAATATTGTAAATACTAGCGCAAGATTAAACAACAGCCTAAATTCATCTATCAACTACCAAAAATCTTTTAATAGTGTTCCGGCGGTAAACATGACCCTTACAGCAACGCATTCACAAAACACACAAACAAAGGCTATTAATATGACTTTGCCTACTCTTCAAGCAAGCGTGGATAGAATTTTTCCGTTTGCGCCCAAAGACGGTCTTAAAAAGGGTTTTATAAAGAATATAAACTTTCAATATAGCGTAAATGCTCAGAATAGTATTGTAACAACTGATTCGTTATTTTTTAAACCTCAAATGTTTCGTGACATGAAGACTGGTGTACAACACAGTATTCCGATTGCTACAAATTTTAAAGTACTAAAGTATTTTAGTGTAACAACAAGCATGAATTATAACGAAGTATGGACTTTTAAGACCATAGAAAAATCATTTGATGTAGATAAAGACAAAGTGGTTACTAAAGAAAACATTGGTTTTGATTCGTTTAGAACGTATAATTTTCAGTCAGGAATAGGAACTAATATTTACGGAACTTTTACAAATCCGTTTGGTAAAAAAAGCTCCGTAAAAGCAATAAGACACACTATCAGACCACAAATAGGCTATTCGTATATGCCAGATTTTTCAAATTATTATCAAAAACATGCTCTGAATGCTAGTCAAACTAGGTTTGCAACCTATACCCGTTTTGAAAACGGCATTTATTCTGGTCCACAAGGCGCGTTTTCAAGCACTCTAAATTTTAGTGTTTTAAATACTTTTGAGGCAAAAGTTGTCGACAAAGATTCGACAAAAACAGAATTAAAAAAGATAATGTTAATTAATAATTTAACGTTTTCGTCGGGTTATGATTTAGGCACCAAAGTTTTGCAACCCATCAATATTACAGGTGGAACAGCACTTTTTAATGATAGATTAAGCGTAAATTTTGGCGCTACTCTGGATCCATTTGCACTTGATAATGCAAATAACCCAATCACAAAGTTTAATATTGCAAACAGCGGTAGTCTTTTTAGAATGACACAAGCAAACATTGCAATGGGATATACGCTTTCGAGTAGTAAAGAAAAAAATGACAGTACAAAAAAACCTGATCAACAAAACCAACGAAACGGCGGTCGCGACGACGATTTGTTTGGTACTAGTCGCGACTTGAGTGATCGTCGGCAAAGTAATTTTGATGATAAAGAAAAAGAAAAAGACGAATTCGCAGGATTTTATAAAACAAAGCAACCTTGGGATTTGACATTTGCATATTCATTGACATACGGAAACCAAAAACGAGAAAACGCAATTGTAAATAACAGTTTAATGATTTCGGGAAGCATTCAACTCACGCCAAAATGGCGACTCCGAGGCAATTCAGGCTATGATTTAGTTCAAAAAGGTATTACTTTTACCTCCTTTAATTTTGAACGTGACTTGTTAAGTTGGCGCATGGATTTTAATTGGATACCAATTGGCGAAAACACACAATGGGGCTTTTTTATAGGCGTAAAAGCCGGAATTTTAAGCGATATAAAATGGGATAAAAGAAAACTGCCTGACCCAGCACGAAGATAATGCTACAATAAACTTATGAAAAAAATAATCACTACAAAACTTGCACCTGCACCAATTGGGCCATATAATCAGGCAGTAGCATTTGGAAATATGCTTTTTACGTCAGGGCAAATTGCACTGCACCCTACAACAATGGAATTGGTTTTAACCGATATTGAAACCGAAACTGCCCAAGTCATGGACAATCTGAAAGCCGTTGTTGAAGCAGCGGCAATGACAATGGAAAACATTGTAAAAACTACCATTTTTATTTCAGATATGAATAATTTTCAGGCAATAAATAAAATTTATGGTAGCTATTTTGATGACGAAACTGCTCCAGCTCGCGAAACTGTTCAGGTTGCACGGTTACCGAGAAACGTTAACGTAGAGATTTCGGCAATTGCTTGCAGATAGCACCTTAGACTAACTCATTAAAAAATTGTAATAAAATTTTATCGTTTTCTAAAGTTGGCGTAAAAATTTCTAATAAAAACGGTTTTTGATTTAGTGAGTACATATTTCTTATTGCATCTTTTACTGTCGCTACTGAACTCGCAATTTGATATTCAAAACCATACATTCTGGCCAAATGTTCTGCAGTTAAGCAATGCGAAGTCTCAAAAAATTGATTAAAAACCGGTGTTTCTTCGTGACCAGGCAATATTCTGAAAATGCCTCCACCTCCGTTATTTATCAAAATAATTTTAAAGTTTGTAGGTATATAGCTGTTCCACAATGCATTCGAATCATAAAAAAAACTAATATCTCCTGTTATAAAAATGGTTTGTTTTTCTGATGCAACCGCCGCGCCAATTGCAGTAGACGTAGAGCCATCGATGCCACTTGTACCACGATTACAAAAAACTGAAATAGTGGGGTCAATATCAATAAGTTGTGCATATCTTATGGCCGAACTATTGCTGATTTGCAACATTGAATCTCGTGGCAAACTTTCTATAATATGCTTAAATGCCTTAAAATCTGAAAACGGAATTTTATCCAAATATTCTTTTGTGCGCTTTTCGCGAAGTTGTTTAACAGCATCAATTTCTTGATAATAAGTACTTTCGACTTTTTTTGAAACCGCTCGCAATTGATCAAAAAACTGGTTTGGCGTCATTTCAAAATGTTCGGGATATACGCCAAATGTGTTGTACGCCCGAAGCTCGTCAACGTGCCAATGCTCGTTTGGCTGATGTTTTCTGAGCATTGCTTTAATGCGTTTTGAGACAATCATGCCGCCAAAAGTTATTAAAATTTCGGGTCTAAAATTTTGACAATCCGTTTCAGCAAATGGCGTGATTATCGAGTCAATATTGTTGATAAAACTGCTGTGGTGCAAGTTTGATGTTGTTTCTGTAAAAACTACAACAGAATTATTGTTTGCCAAAAAGTCAATATTTTCTTGCGAGAGCACATTTGGATAGTCGACACCAACCAAGACAAGTTTTTTTGATGATGAATTCCAATAATCAACAAAATGTTTTTTTATCGAAAAATCTTTTAAATATTCAAAATCAAAAGGCTCTTCGATATAGAAATCGTAGCTAATTTTGGTAGTTGTTTCATACAAAGGTTCTTCAAACGGCGCATTGATGTGCACAGGACCTCGATTGGTCAACGCCCTATTTATGGCCTCGTTAATGTCAAGCTCGTTTTGACCACGGTTGTTTTCGGTTAGATTGGCATTATATAGACTATGATTTTTAAAAACGTTGCGTTGCCTGATAGTTTGTCCGTCACCAATATCAATTTTTGAACTTGGTCTATCGGCGGAAATTATAACCAGCGGTATCTGACTATAAAATGCTTCGGCAAAAGCCGGATAATAATTGAGCAAAGCCGAGCCCGATGTGCAAATAACAGCTACTGGTTTTCGGGTTTGTTGCGCAATTCCCATTGCAAAAAAAGCAGCACAACGCTCGTCGGCAATGCTGTAGCAAGCAAATGCTGGATTATTAACAAAACCTATCGTGAGTGGCGCATTTCTTGAGCCTGGCGAAATAACGATTTGAGTGAGTCCTTTTGCCAATGCAATATTGATTATGCTTTGCGCGAGCGGAATCTTGGGATAAACCATGTAGAATATACTTTCTGTTTAAAACAATTCTATACAAAAATAAGAAAAAAGCATGAATTTCGAATTGATTTTATTGGCAAAGTCATATTTTTACCTAAAATAAAAATGCAATGACTCCTGAAATAAAAAATGCAACATTTAACGATTTACCGTTTATTCTTGAAATTGTAAATCATGCAATATTGCACACAACTTCAAACTATCATTATGAAATTCAGACAATTGAGCAACAACAAGATTGGTTTTTTGAAAAAATTCAAAAAAATTTTCCAATTATTGTTGCGATGTTAGAAAATAAAATTATTGGTTTTGGTTCTTATGGTACTTTTCGAGAAAAAATTGGCTACCAAAATACCGTCGAACATTCTGTTTATGTCAAAAACGAATTTATCGGACAAGGAATTGGGAAAATTTTACTTCAAAAACTAATTGATATTGCGCATCAAAACAACGTTCATGTTATGATTGGTTGCATAGATGCTGATAATAAAGGCAGTATTGTGTTTCATCAAAAATTTGGATTTAAGACCGTGGGCGTGTTACCACAAGTTGCTTTCAAATTTGGACGTTGGCTCGATTTGGTTATTGTTCAATTGATTATAAAACAATAAAAAAATCCTTTAAAAATAAATTTAAAGGATTTTTTTATTTGCTTGACTGCAATATCAACATCATCAATCGATATCAATATTTTGAAATCTAAAATATTTCTACTTATTAATCCAATCAACAATTACGCTGTCTGTTGGTGACGTTTGTGGACTTAAAACTTCTTCTAACTGACCGTTTGTGCCAACTAAATATTTTTGAAAGTTCCAAGAAACTTCGCTGTCTTGCAATCCGTTCAAAGATTTTTTTGTCAAAAACTGATAAACTTCGTTCATATCTTGACCTTCGACCGAAATTTTGCTCATCATCGGGAATGTTACACCATAGTTTTTTGAACAAAACGATGCAATTTCAGCATCACTGCCTGGCTCTTGACTTCCAAAATTATTGGCCGGAAAACCAACAATCACAAAGTTTTTACTGCCGTATTTTTCATACAAAGCCTGCAAATCTTTATACTGTTTGGTTAGACCACATTTTGAAGCGGTGTTTACAACCATTATTTTTTTACCTTTCAAAGTCGAAAAGTCAAAAACTTTACCTGACAAATCGGTAACCTTAAACTGATAAATATTTTGTGCTGTCATAGATTTGTTTTCAATAATGGTTTGATTTTTAGATATTTCTGTTTTGCCACCTGCATGCGATGCCATCGTCTGTGTATTGTTTTTGCATCCAATAAAAAGGGTTATTAGTGCAATTAATAAATTTTTCATAAATTATTTTTTATCAAAAGTAATATATATAAAGGTATGATTAAAAAATTAAAAATTAATGTTTTGTTAAAACCTTGATTAATCGCCAAAATAGGGTAACGAGCGTGCTGGTTATTAAATGAATTTACATAAATTTGTTGAAAACAATCGATATGACTCAAGAGGAAATTTTGCCATTGATTCTAAAAAAAGACGACCGCGCTTTTACAATCATGTATGACATGTATTCAAAAAATGTGTACGGCGTGATTTACAACCTTATAAACGATCGCGAAGAAGCCGAAGACGTTTTACAAGAAGTGTTTGTAAAAATCTGGAAAAACATCGACCAATATAACGAAACCAAAGGTCGGTTTTTTACCTGGATTATCAATATTGCCCGAAATTCAACCATCGATAAGTTGCGTTCAAAAGGATATAACAATTCTCAAAAAAACCTATCTTCAGATAATTTCGTACATCTTTTAGACGATAGTAACAAAATGACAAACATGATTGATACAATTGGAATTCAAGAATTTGTAAAAAAATTGAAACCAAAATGCATTCAAATCATCGATTTATTATTCTTTAAAGGCTATACGCAACAAGAAGCATCTGACGAGCTCGAAATGCCACTTGGAACCGTAAAAACACAAAACAGAAATTGTATTAACGACCTCAGAAATTTTCTAAAAGTATAATGGAAACAACCGAATATATCAACTCTGGAATACTCGAACTTTATGTAATCGGGAATTTATCAGAGTCAGAAACAACAGAAGTTGCGGCAATGTCCGAGAAATACCCAGAAATAAAAGCTGAGATTCTGTCAATAGAAAAAGCAATAGTAAGTCTGTCGTTTAGTATATCACCCTACCTATCAGTAGCAAATTACAACAAACTAAAAGCAAAACTTTTTGACACAGATACAAAAGTTGTTCAACTACCATCAAGAATCAACAAATCAATTTTTGTGGGTTGGGCAGCAGCTGCAGTATTGCTCATAGGCACAGGATATTTTTATAATCAAAACAATATTTCGCAAGATTCTATTGCCACAATTGCAAGCGATAAATCAAAACTTGACGCATCTCTAAAAACTTTGCAACTCAAAAAACAACAAACCGAAGCCGTTTTGGCAGTCGTTCGTGACGAGGCCAACACCGTTATACCGTTAGCTGGGCAAGCAGTTTCGCCAACCGCAAAAGCCAAAATATATTGGAACAAAACCACCGACCTAGTCTATGTCGATGCATCAGGACTACCTGAACCGCCAGCTGGCATGGAATATCAAATCTGGTCGTTGCAACTCGCGCCGTCGCTCGTACCCACAAGTCTTGGAACTTTGGTAGCGTTTACCGACAACGATTCAAAAATATTTGCAGTAGCAAACACTAACGGCGCACAAGGTTTCGGAATCACCCTCGAGCCAAAAGGTGGCAGCCCAACACCAACCATGGAGCAACTCTATACCCTCGGTAAAGTATAACTACTTGGGCGTTGCTGCGTCAAGCCAAAAAAGCTTGACACAGCCGGGCTCTTGCGCCAATCTTTTTAAACAAAAAATTCATGCAAAAAAGCATGAATTTTTTGTTTAAAAAGGATTTTGCTACGATCCCTAACGCAAAGACCTAAAAAAAATTCTAGCCGAAAAATATGCCAAATCCTGCTTTAAACTTCCAACGTCGTAATTCGTAACTCTAAATTTGTAATTGCCCTCTACCCTATTCTCGTTCCGTTTTCTACCACAAAATCCGTCGATAAAAGAACAATATCTGTACCAGAGGCCATTGCGCCAAGCACCAAACATTCGCTCATGAATTTACCAATTTGCTTTTTAGGAAAATTCACAACCGCGACAATCTGTCGGTCAACCAAATTTTCTTTTGAATATCGAGTCGTAATTTGTGCCGATGATTTTAAGATTCCGATTTCTGCACCAAAATCAATCGTCAACTGATAGGCAGGTTTTCTGGCTTCAGGAAAATCTGCAACTTCTAAAATTGTGCCAGCGCGTATTTCTACTTTTTCAAAATCGTGCCAAGTCAAATCATTTTTCATTCGATTTTTTTTTTTCTAGAGTAAAAATACTGTTTTTGTTTAACATTCAAAACAAATTTATCGGAACTATATAACAAATCAATTTAAAATTGAAACATTATACCAATGCATTTCATTAATTTTGAATAAACCATAAAATGACAAAATATTGATACTTAGCATTAAATTTATGGTCAGTAATCGTTGCAAAATAGCTGTTCGCAACGAATTGACTAAATTGGGTTTACATTTTATAATCGTAGAGCTTGGTACCGTTGACGTTATGGAAAACATAAGTCCAAGTCAGCGTCAACTACTAAAACAAGGACTCGAAAACATTGGTTTTGAACTAATGGACGACAAAAAAGCAATTTTTATTGAAAAAATAAAAAATATTGTTGTTGAAATGGTGCATCATTCTGACAATAATATAAAAATAAATTTCTCTGATTATTTATCAGAAAAAATTGGACATAACTACACCTACCTTGCAAACTTGTTTTCAGAAGTGCAGGGCACAACCATTGAACAATTTATTATTTTGCATAAAGTAGAACGTATAAAAGAACTTATAATTTACGACGAATTAAACATTACAGAAATAGCTTGGCAGATGGGCTACAGTAGCGTTGCACATTTGTCTAGTCAATTCAAGAAAGCCACAGGACTTTCGCCATCGCATTTCAAAAAACTAAAAGATAAACGGAGAACCCCACTAGAAGAACTTTAGAAATATGCTAAAAAAAACAAATGTTTTGTTTGATCGAGTTTCTGTATCGCAATTTGAAGTTTTTTTTGAATTGATTCCCGTGGCCATTGCCGTAACAACGGTTGATGACGGACGATTCGTATATGTGAATAACAATTTTGAACAACTAATGGACTGCAGTCGAAAAAATATTCTTGGAAAAACCTCGACAGAATTACAGATTATATCGATAGAAAAACGAATTGCATTTGTAAAAAATTTTGAAGAAAAAAGCAATCAAGGAAGTCATAGATTTGTAATAAAAAATTTTGTTGGAAAAAAATTGAATATTATAAAATCTGTTGTAAAAACTGAAATTGATAATCAATTATATTTTATAACAACGTTAACTGACGTTAGTGAAAAACTTCTTGCTAACAAAGTAATAAAATTACTTAATAATAAAGTAGCCAATCATCAGAAAGATAAAGAACATAGAAAAACTGCTTTAAATACTGCAAACATCGAAATTTTGCAATATAAAAAAGAAAAAAGCCGCCTTGGCGAAGATTTACAAAATGCAAATACAGAATTGCAAAACAACGACACCGAAAAAAATATGCGCGAAGATGAATATATAATAAAAAATAATTTACACCAAGAGGCGCAATCACTGGGGCAAATAGGAAGTTGGGATTGGAATTTGAAGACAGACCAAATCTATTGGACAGACGAAATGTATAGAATATATGGACTGCCAATTCAAAAACAAAAGATAGACATTTCAAACAGTCTAATGTCT
>JBDLWE010000105.1:0-15109 GCA_039804445.1 Bacteroidota bacterium
ATAAAACTTTATTATCAATTACACCAAAAATGCGTTTATAAAGATGAGGCATTAAGATTAAATTATTTTGAAGGAGCTTTACTATTTGCACAATTGATCGGCGGTTTCTAATCGTTGGTGATGCACGTGGTAATCGTGTCTTTGCGAGTAACGAAGCAATCTATTCAAAAGATTACTTTGTTTCTAGTAATGACAGATTGAAACAACAGCACGGTGACGCTCCCCACTTACGCGGGCGCGCGCAACGCATAAAAATAAAACTAAATTCTTAATGGTATTTTATTGATTGCTAACCGCTGCATCATCACCTCGTTTATCTGCTCCACCATCTAGTTTCCCGTTTGGTAAAACCAGTATAGCGTCGACTTTACCAATTATTGGATTATTTTTTTGATTGATTTTATAACCTTTATACATTAGGTTTTCTAAAGTTGTTGATAAAAATTTATTGGGTTCAAAACTAACCAAGTCAGGCAACCATTGGTGATGAAATCGTGGTGCATCAACAGCCTGCTGCATTGTCATTCCAAATTCGGCAACGTTTAGAAACGTCTGTAAAACAGAAGTCATTATTGTTGATCCGCCGGGGGTTCCTAAAACCATAAATAATTTTCCGTTTTTTTCGACAATTGTTGGTGTCATGGAACTCAACATTCTTTTTGCGGGTGCAATACTATTTGCCTTTGTACCAACTAGTCCATATATGTTTGATGCCCCTGGCTTGGCAGAAAAATCGTCCATTTCATTATTAAAAAAGAACCCTAACTCTTCTGAAAATAATTTTGAACCATAAGCCCCATTGAGGGTCGTGGTGGCAGCAACTGCATTGCCTTCTGCGTCGACAATCGAGTAGTGGGTGGTTTCGTTACTTTCTGCAAAAGCAATTTTTCCGTGACCGATATCGACTGAATTGGTGGCGCGATCAAAACTAAAATCTGCCATTCTTGATTTCAAATATTCGGGTTTTGTGAGATCTACCAAAGGAATTTTTACAAAATCTGGGTCGCCTAAAAAATGGTTTCTGTCTGCATATGCTCTGCGTTCGGCTTCAACCAACAACTGAATGTATTGTTCTGAATTATGACCCAACTTTTTGGCGTCAAATGGTTCAATCATTTTTAAAATTTGTTGCAGCGTAATACCGCCACTTGACGGCGGCGCCATTGAGATAATTTTGTGTTTTCGATAATCAAAAACAATTGGTTTACGCCATTTTGCTTCATAAGTAGCCAAATCTTTCATTGAGATAATACCTCCATTTTTTTTAATAAAAGCAACAATTTTTTTGGCGGTCTCTCCTTTATAAAATTCGTCGCGTCCGTTTTTTAATATCCGCGAAAGCGTTTCGGCCATTGCCAAATATTTGATTGTATCTCCAACTTGATATGGTTTTGAAACCAATGTTTGCATCCCAGAAGCGAGTTGAATGTCTGCCAAGTTGCTGTTTATGTGCACAACGTCTTTTTCGGTTACAACAACTCCTTTTCGAGCTAAGGTTATCGCGGGCGTTATAATTTCTGCAAAAGGCAATTTTCCAAACCTTTTGTGCACCGCAAAAATGCCTGAAATAGTGCCAGGAACGCCAACCGCAAGTGCGCCATTGACACTCAAATCTTTAATTACGTTTCCACTTTTGTCCAAAAACATATCTTTTGATGCTTTTAATGGGGCTTTTTCGCGATAGTCTAAACTGCCAATTTCGCCATTTGCTTTGCGATAAACCATAAATCCACCGCCTGAAATATTACCAGCATAGGGGTAGGCTACTGCCAATGCAAGTTCTGTGGCGCACATTGCATCAAAGGCATTGCCACCTTTTTTCATAATATTTGCACCAATTTCAGAGGCTTCTATTCGGGCAGATACAACCATTGCTTTTTGAGCAAAAGTCAAGTTGATTGTCATTAAAATGATTAAAACTAAAATTTTTTTCATATCAAAATATTAAAATAAGTGTATTATTGTGTAATTCCTAAACTTACAAAAATCTTTAATTCATTAAAAAAAATTGTAAACTCACTTTCAAATTCTTTATAAAATAGTTGCAATTCAACTACGGCCTCTTGCATATTAGCTCGGTGTTTGGTTCTATAATCCATTTGAAACAAAATCATTTCGATGCCAGCAATGGTCTCATAACTTTTTAGCCAGTTTGACTCAAGCATGTACGGCATCATGTTTGTGGTTTTTTCGGTCAGAATATTTTTATTATCTTTTAACGATTCATAGAAACTTTCGACATAATCAGCAAGTGGTTCGTTAGAATATTTTGTCCAATTTTTGGCCAAAAAATGGTCGTATAAAATATCCATAATTACACCTGCATAATGTCCATATTTTTGATGCAACCTATGTTTACTTTGGCGATAAACAGGGTGCAAATCGGTAAATGTATCAATTTGACGATGCAATAAAATTCCTTTTTTTACTTCTTCAGGAAATTTTAAATAGTCATTGCCTCTAATGCCATCTGCCATAAAATTCCCAATTTTCATCAAATCATTATCGCCAGATAAATAAATGTGCGCTAGGAAGTTCATTGGTTTTATTTTTGTAAAATTAAAAATAAAAATCACAAAAAAAAGCATCTATCAAATATTGGTTAGATGCTTTTTCAAATTGATAAAAAAAATTTTTAGAACGCAATTGAAATTCCAGCTCTAAAAGGGTTGCTGTGCGTCATGCCTGCGTTTACTTCAAAATTGACACCAATGTTTTTTGTAATAAAATAACGAACGCCAGCTTGCCCACCAATCGAAAATTCTGTAGTCCGTGAAGTTTTTTTATAGTAACTGGTTGGGCTATAAAAATAGTCTCGAAGTGATAAATCAATCAATCCGCAATTAAAGCCTGTGTAAACGTCCATTTGTTTTTGTATTGAAACCAAATTTTTGTGCCCAATCCATATTGGTCTGAAATTGGTATGCATTGCTACTCTCTGCATAATAGTTTCTAGCATAAACACTTGTACTATTAGTAAAATTTTGTCCGATTGACATTTCGTAAGAAATTTTATAATCGATGCCAAAGTAGGTATTTTTTAAATTAATGTCTAGTACATTTGCGCCAGCATTAAATTGAAATTTTTGGTCTTTAGGTTTGTTGCTTTGAGCAATTGAAATGATTGAAAATAAAAAAACAGGAAAGTAAAAAAATTTTTGGTCATAACGGTTTTATTAAAAATTAAAAAACAAATCAAAAGTAGGTGCTGTTAAATAAATCTCCATTAACAAATTTTTAGTTTTGTCTAAACGTCGGAACATAAAATCGACACTTGAGGTACTTTTTTTTATATTTGCATAAATTTTTTAAATTTTCAAAAATAAATGACACTTATAAAATCTATATCAGGCATTCGGGGTACAATTGGCGGGCAAGTGGGCGAAAATCTAACGCCCGTTGATGCAGTAAAATTTGCTGCGGCTTATGGCACTTGGCTGAAGGCAGATTGCGTCGTGCCTCGCAATAACAAGTTGAAAGTGGTTGTTGGTCGTGATGCGCGAATTTCAGGCCCAATGATTCATAATCTGGTTGTAAATACCCTTATTGGTCTTGGCATTGACGTGATTGATTTGGGATTATCTACAACTCCTACGGTAGAAATTGCGGTACCTCTAGAGCACGCAGATGGCGGAATTATTCTGACAGCATCACACAACCCCAAGCATTGGAATGCCTTAAAACTTTTGAACCAAAAAGGCGAATTTTTAAACGGCGAAAACGGCGAAAAAATTCTCGAAATTGCAGAAGCGGAAGATTTTGATTTTGCCGATGTCGATTCACTTGGCGAAATAACGATAAACGATGCTTACATGGATATTCACATTGATGAGGTTTTGAATTTGCCGTTGGTACACATTGACATTGTCAAAGCTGCTAATTTTAAAGTCGTGGTAGATGGTGTAAATTCGTCGGGCGGTATCATTATTCCAAAATTATTAGAATTGATGGGAGTTGAGGTCGTGAAATTATATTGCGAACCTAATGGACATTTTCCGCACAACCCCGAACCTTTGAAAGAACATTTAACAGATATTTCTGAATTGGTTGTTAAAGAAAAAGCAGATTTAGGTATCGTGGTTGATCCAGATGTTGATCGTCTAGCATTTATTTGTGAAGACGGCGAAATGTTTGGCGAAGAGTATACACTTGTGGCTTGCGCCGATTTTGTGCTGGGCAAAACACCAGGAAATACCGTTAGTAATATGTCGTCAAGCCGTGCTCTACACGATGTTACCGTCAAACACGGCGGCAATTATGAAGCAAGCGCAGTGGGCGAAGTCAATGTGGTAGCGCTTATGAAAAACAATAACGCCATCATCGGTGGCGAGGGTAATGGCGGGATTATATATCCTGAACTTCATTATGGTCGCGATAGTTTGGTTGGGGTGGCTTTGTTTTTAACGCATCTTGCCGAAAAAAAAATGTCAGTTTCTGCACTACGGGCTTCATATCCGGAATATTACATGAGTAAAAACAAAATTGAACTTACGCCAACTTTAGATGTTGATGCTATCTTGTTAGCAATGACCGAAAAATATAAATCAGAAAAAACTACAACAATCGATGGTGTGAAAATAGATTTTGCCAAAAGCTGGGTGCACCTCCGCAAGTCAAATACTGAGCCAATTATCAGAATATATACCGAAGCCGCATCGCAACAAAAAGCCGATGATTTGGCTATTCGAATCATTAGTGAAATTAAAAAAATTGCAGGAATTTGATTTTTTTAAAACAATAAATTTTATGAATATTAAAACATTTATTATAGCTCTTTTCGTAACGTCTGCTGTTTTTGGACAGCAATTTTCTGATGCAGAGAAAAATATTATTTTGAATGGCAGCGTCACAGTACCATTAAAAATTATTCAAATTACAGATGAACAAGAACTTAAAGTTTTGAAATCAAAATCGACAGATATTGATTCAAATGACAAAAATATAGTTATTTTAAAACAAAGAATGTTCTTGGCGATGCGCGGCGAAACGCGGCCTGGGGTTGGAATTGCAGCGCCACAAGTTGGTATAAACCGAAATTTGATTTGGGTGCAACGATTTGACAAACCAGAGAAACCATTCGAGTTTTATGTAAACCCAAAAATCATCTGGAAATCAGAATTAATGCGTCTTGGACCTGAAGGTTGTCTTTCTATTCCGCAGGATAGGTCAGATGTGTATCGTCATTATACCATTAAAATCAGTTATACGAAAGATAGAAAAACAGTTGAAGAGATTGTCGAAGGTTTTACTGCGGTGATTTTTCAGCATGAAACAGATCATCTCAATGGCATTTTATTTACAGACAGAAGAGCCGAACAATTGCAAAAAATTTTTTTGACACAAAACGCGGCAACAAATTTTTTTATCGAACAAAAATAAAATTTTTATGACAAATCGTTCAATTTTAAATGTTGATTTAGAGCAATATTTTCAGCAATTTCGAGAAAACATAATTGGGATTGACCAAGAATTTGAGTCTCCATTTGGCACAAAAAAAATTGTTTATACCGATTGGACTGCATCAGGAAGGTTGTATCGCCCGATTGAAGAAAAATTGATGAATCAATTTGGGCCTTTTGTTGCCAACACCCACACAGAAACTACTGTATCTGGCACGGCAATGACGATGGCATATCATAAAGCACGAAACATAATCAAAAACCATGTTAATGCTTCTGCAGATGATGTTTTGATAACTGATGGAACAGGTATGACGGGTGTTGTTAATAAATTTCAACGAATCTTGGGACTAAAAATTCCTGAAAATCTCAAAGAATTTACCGCAATTCCTGCCGAGCAAAAACCAATTGTATTTATTTCGCATATGGAACATCACTCCAACCAAACGTCGTGGCTAGAAACCATTGCCGACGTAGTGATTGTGCCGTGTCAAGAAAACGGACTTTTTTGTTTAAATAATTTTCAAGATTTATTAAAAAAACACGAACATAGATTATATAAAATTGCTTCAATAACCTCGTGTTCTAATGTTACGGGTATTAAAACGCCTTATCATGAAGTGGCAAAATTAATGCACCAAAACAACGGATTTTGTTTTGTAGATTTTGCATGTTCAGGCCCTTATGTAAAAATTGATATGCACCCCGAAGATGCCGAAAGCTACTTGGACGCAATTTTTGTGTCGCCACACAAGTTTTTGGGCGGACCAGGTACGTCTGGGGTTTTGATTTTTAATAAAAAATTATACCACAATATGGTGCCTGACAATCCGGGAGGCGGAACAGTATCGTGGACAAATCCTTGGGGCGAGCACAAATATATTGACAATATTGAAGATCGTGAAGATGGCGGAACACCTGGTTTTTTGCAGACTATCAAAATTGCATTAGCCGTTCAACTAAAAGAAAAAATGGGTGTCGACAATATTTTAAATCGTGAACACGAAATTGTTGATTTTATATTTAATAAACTGTCAAAAATTGAAAATGTCAATATTCTTGCGGCAGATCATTCAGATAGATTAGGGGTTATTTCGTTTTATATCAACGATTTGCATTTTAATTTGGGTGTAAAAATATTAAATGATAGATTCGGAATTCAAACCCGAGGAGGTTGTAGTTGTGCTGGTACCTACGGACATTTACTATTAAATGTAAACGAAGAAACTTCAAATAACTTGGTTTGTCAAATTTCGTCTGGCGATTTGATCCAAAAACCAGGTTGGATAAGAATGTCGATTCATCCAACTACCACAAATCAAGAAATAGAATTTGTTTGCAACAGCATCATTGACTTATCAGAAAATCATCAGAGTTGGGCAAAAGATTATCATTATAACAAAAATACCAACGAATTTATTCATGAAAAATCAAAACCAAACGAAATAAATTTGGTTAATTCGTGGTTTGCAAATTAGGGTTTTTTCCTGCGTGTTTCCAACGTTTGTGGGTCCAGAAATAGTATTCTGGTTGCTCATAAATTTGACTTTCGACCTTATCTAAAAAAGCCTCGGTAATAGAATTTTCTGGTTCAGATGCTATGTTATCGGTCATTAATTCAAAAGTTGCTTCATAAAAACCGCGTTTCACTTTTTTGACACGCAAAAAAATAATATTCATATCATACTTTCTTGCCAAAACTTCCATGCCGTTGTAAACGGGCACATTAATTCCCATAAAATCAGCCCAATAGTTGTTTTGGAAAAGTCGAGGAGATTGATCACTTGCAAAACCATAAACAGACAAAACACCATTGTATGAATTTGATTCTATGGTAGGCACTGTTTCAGAGGTTGTTATTAAAGTTGCCCGCCATTTATTTCTAATTTTTTTGACTAATTTATCAAAATAAGGGTTATTCATTTTTTTGTATATAGCAAACCCTTTATGACTTAAATGGTGATTTATAGAAACAACCCATTCATAACTTGCATAGTGCCCACAAACCAATACAATTGATTTATTTTTTGTTTCTAAATCTTTGAAAATCTCGAGATTTTTGAAGACAAAACGTTTTTCAATTTCTTGTCGTGAAATAGACATTGTTTTGGCAGTTTCTAAAAACATATCGCAGACATGCCTAAAAAATTTCTTTTCAACATCTGATCTTTTAGCATCGGTCAAATGCGGTAGTGCTAGTCTCAAATTGCTTCGTACCGTTTGTTTTCTATATTTAAAAACACGGTACATCATAAAAAAAACAAAGTCAGAAAGCGCATAAAATAACGGAAATGGCAATATCGATATCAGCCAAATTAGTGGATATATAAATAGGTATGCTAGAAATTGCATTATGAATTGTTTTATCGGCAAATATAATTTTTTAAATTTAGATAAAATAAATTTTTGTTTGAAGTCATGAACAAAATTGTAAATTTGCTTTTTTTAAATAAATTCAATGAACCTATTTTTAATGGCAATAATTGCTGCAAATTGTTTGTTTTCTTATCAAGGTTTCAAAGACGATAGCTTTTTTAGAAAATATGAGTTTCACATCGGCAGTATTCGCGCGGGCGAGCAGCTACGAATGTTGACGTCGGCATTTTTGCACGGCGATTTAATGCATCTTGTCTTTAACATGTATTCATTGTTTTTGTTTGCGCCATATGTCATTGCTCAAATGGGCGGTTTAGGTTTTGTGGTTGTGTATTTTATAAGTCTATTTGGAGGCAGTTTATTGACCTATTATTTACACAAAAACGACTACGGCTATCGTGCAATTGGTGCATCGGGTGCCGTTACAGGTATTGTTTATGCAGCAATTTTGGTGCAACCTAACCTGCAAATTTGGTTTTTGCCAGGCTATGTTTTCGGAATCGGGTACTTACTTTATTCTATTTATGGCATGCGTGCAAAAAACGACAATATTGGTCATACAGCGCATTTTGGTGGTGCACTTGGCGGATACTTTTACACAATCATCAGAGAACCAAGTATGCTGATTGACAATTTGCAAACCGTTTCATTTTTAGCAATTCCTATTGTGGTTTTATTTTTTATGACTAAAACCGGTAAACTATAAATTGGCATAGCATTTGCCTTATTCAACAAAACAAACTTTTTTATCATGAAAAAAATAATTTTAGTAGTAGCATTTTTATTTTCAATTTTTATGGATGCACAAGAAACAAAACCAATGTCGTTGATCAGCGTATCGGGCGAGGGAAAAATCAAAATCACGCCCGACCAAGTTGCAATTTCAGTAGCTGTAGAGTCAAAAGGCATAAAAGCGGCAGACGTAAAATCCGAAAATGACACAAAAATTGATGCCGTGCTGAAGTTTATCAAAAAAATGGGCGTTGACGCAAAAGATTTTCAAACCCAAATGGTTTCTTTGAATGATCAATATGACTATCAAAAAAAGAAACACAATTATGTTGCCAACCAAACCATAAATATTTTGTTGAAAGACCTCACAAAATATGATTTATTGATGGAAGGACTCATAGATTCTGGCATAAACAATGTAAATGGCACAACCTTTAAATCTTCAAAATTTGAAAGTTATAAGTCTGAAGCACGAAAACTAGCCATGAATGATGCCAAACAGAAAGCCGACGATTATGTTTCGGTTTTGGCAGGACAAAAAGTTGGCCGCGCTTTTACAATTAATGATAATGCACAAACCTATCAGCCGCAAATTAACTATGTGATGTCTCGCGCAATGACAATGAGCGATGATGAAGCACCAAGAAATGAAACATTAGCCGTTGGCGAAATAGAAGTAATTTGTAATGTTTCGGTTTCGTTTGTCTTGGAATAACTTCATGAAAACCAATTTGAAAATCATAAATTTATCTAAATTTTGTTTGCGTTGCGCGCGGTGCTTCGCACGAGCGCGCCGGGCTGTTGCTCCAATCTTTTTTTTGTTTGCCTTTAAAGTAGGCGGTCGTCAAGTCGGCAAACAATAAAAAGGATTTCCACGCCCATCCCTAACGCTTTGGCTACCGTAGATTAAGTTTGCAACGTCAAAAAAAAGACAATAGCGACTAATTCAATAAAAACCGAGGTTTGTTATACCCTTTTAAAAATCTCTTTTTTCAAAATCAACAGATAGAGAATTTACACAAAATCGTTCGCCCGTTTCTGTTGGGCCGTCATTAAAAATGTGACCCAAATGCCCGCCACAATTGTTACAAACAATTTCTGTTCGGGTCATGCCGTGGGTTTTGTCAAGAATGTAGCCAACCTTTCCAGCGATAGCAGCATCAAAAGATGGCCATCCGCAATGTGCGTCAAATTTAGAAAAACTTTCAAAAAGCGGTTCGCCGCAAGCACCACAACAATAGGTTCCTTGATCCCGATGCAAATTATATTTTCCAGAATGCGGATATTCTGTTCCTTTTTGTCGCAAAATTTTAAAGCGTTCTTCGCCAAGTTGGTCTTTCCAGTCTTGCTCTGATTTTGAAAGTGGATATAACATTAGTTTTATTTGATTTAATAATTTGGATTGTTTAATAATAGAGATTTAGCCACAGATTAAAACGATTTGCATAGATTTGATGACTTAATGTGTAATAATTTTCTTAATTTTATAAAAATAATTAACTACAATCCACTAAAAAATAAATTCGTGAATTCGTGGCAAATAGAAATTATTTTTCAGGAATAAACTTTACCGAAACAGAATTTGTACAAAACCGTTCGCTAGTTTCGGTTGGTCCGTCATTAAAAACGTGACCTAAATGTCCATCGCATTTTGCGCAAGTTACCTCTGTTCTTGTCATGCCATAAGCAGTATCTTCTGTATAAACTACAGATCCGTTAATGGCTTTGTCAAAAGAAGGCCACCCACAATCTGAATGAAACTTGGCATCAGACAAAAAAAGTAAGTTATTACAAGCGGCACAAACGTATTTTCCTTTTTGAAAATTGTCAGTGTATTCGCCTGTAAAAGCGCGTTCGGTTCCTTTATTTCTCAAAACTTCATACTGCTCGGACGTGAGTTGTTTTTTCCATTCAGCGTCGGTTTTTACTATTTTGCCAACAATTTCTTGTGCTGGTTTTTCAACAGTTATCTTTTTGTTTTGACCAACGCAACTTGTCAAAAAAGAAGCTGCAAGCATTAGAGGCATTAGTATTTTCGTTTTCATTTTTTATAATTTTATGAATTTTGTTAGTTTTTCAATTACTGTATTATCACCCAAAATTTTTCGATGTCCGAGGTTTTCTGTTAAAAATAATTCGCCATTTTTCATATGATTAAAAATATTTTCTGCACAAAAAACAGGAACTTCATAGTCATTTTTGCAATGAATGACCAAAACAGAAATTGAAACTTCTTGTGCAGCCATATACGCAGAAAAACTACTTAAGGGTTTGTTGTATTTGTCTTCAAAATGCTTTTTTAGCAAAACATTATACTTTTGTTCTAATCCGATGGTTTTTGTAAAATCAGCAATAATATCTTCAATTTTGTCGGCAGCGCCAATTGTCACCAATTTTTCTAGTTTCAATCCTAATCTAGCTGCGTTTAATAGTGAAATACCACCAAGTGAATGACCAACGGCTGCATGAAATTTGCCATAAATCCGTTCAAGTTCTAAAATTATTTCAACAAATTCGAGCATAATTGTCCGATTTCCTGATGATTTTCCGTGTCCGGGCGCATCAAAACTAATGGTTCTAAAACCTTGTGCAACCATAGCATCTGCAATCTTGAAAAGTTGCGTGCCACGGCCTGACCAACCGTGCGCCAATAAAATATTTTTTGTTCCTGATCCATATTCATAAACGACAATAGTTTTCTTGATAGCTGGAATAAAAACCTGTTTTTGAGTTGATTTTGAATCCATTTCAAGTTCTCGTTTCGGAATTTTATATTTCTGAGGTGTTCCAAAAATTTTTGCTGCAAACGATGTAGTTAGTTTTTGCGATATTTTAGATAATATAGCAATTGGTATCGAAATTGTTTTCGGAATCTTCACTGATTTTGATTTATCGCTATGTTTTTTTGCCATTTCAGTAATTTTTGATGCAAATTTTTAATTTATAATATTTTGACTACTTTTAGAACTGATAAAATTACTCAAAATATTAGATAAAATGCAATTACAGAGCCGAATTATCATCGAAAATGTAACGCCTCAACTCGATGGAGGCATATTTCCCATAAAAAGAATTGTTGGTCAATCGGTTAATGTCACGGCCGATGTTTTTCCAGATGGACACGATATTTTAGAATGTTCAGTAATCTTCAAACACGAATCTGACAAAAAATGGCAAGAAGTTCGCATGAATCCAACCGAAAACGATGGATTTGTTGCAAACTTTCAAGTCGAGAAACAAGGATTTTACAACTATTTTGTTGAGGGTTGGGTCGACTATGCACTAAATTGGCAACATGGTACCGAACGAAAAATTCATGATAATCAATATGTAAAATCAGAATTGCTTGAGGGTGTAGAGTATATTGATGCTATATTAAAATTAGTAGACACGTCAGAAAAAGTGTTTTTAAAAAAGACAGCGACCTATTTTGCTGATCCAAACGAATATGACAAAGCTGTAGAGGCTGCTGTTTCAATGGAATTAACAACAATTTTTAAAAAATATCCAGCCAAAACTTTCTCGAACAGATCGGCAGAATTGAAGGTTTATGTTGACAGAAAAAAGGCACTTTTCTCAACTTGGTATGAATTTTTTCCAAGGTCGGCAAGTTCAAAACCAAATACACACGGGACATTTAAAGATTGCGAAGCACTGTTGCCACGAGTAGCTGAAATGGGATTTGATACACTATATCTTCCGCCCATTCACCCGATTGGCGAGGTAAACAGAAAAGGAAAAAATAATGCTACAAATGCCGAGGCTGGTGACGTGGGTTCGCCGTGGGGAATCGGGTCGCAGTTTGGTGGACACAAATCGACGCATCCAGAATTAGGTTCGATTGAAGATTTCAAGAAACTTGTCAAAAAAGCAAAAGATTTGGGGATCGAAGTTGCTTTGGATTATGCCTTGCAGGCTGCGCCCGACCATCCGTATGTAAAAAATTTTCCGCAGTGGTTCAAATGGCGGCCAGACGGTACGGTGCAGTATGCCGAAAATCCACCTAAAAAATATCAAGACATTCAACCCATTTATTTTGAAAGCGTCGATTGGAAAAATCTTTGGAAGGAACTTTTAGACGTAGCACTTTTTTGGATAGAAGAATGTGATATAAAAGTTTATCGGGTTGATAATCCCCACACAAAACCGTTTTATTTTTGGGGATGGTTAATTGGCGAAATCAAGAAAAAACACCAAGATGTTTTGTTTTTGGCCGAAGCATTTACGCGTCCAAAAATCATGAACGAGTTGGCAAAGCAAGGATTTTCGCAGTCATATACTTATTTTACTTGGCGAAATTCTAAAAAAGAACTCACGGACTACGTTAGTGAGCTGACACGATCTGAACAGAAAGAATTTTACAGACCCAATTTCTGGCCAAACACCCCAGATATTAATCCGTTTGCGTTGCAAAATGGCAATGAATCTGTGCATTTGCAAAAATATTTTTTGGCAGCAACTTTGTCATCAAGTGTCGGAATTTATGGACCTGTTTTTGAATATAGGGTTTGTCAACCTATGGCGCCCGGCAAAGAAGAATATTTGAATTCAGAAAAATATGAATATTATCAATGGGATTGGACCGTTAGAAACAAGTTGACTGCCTTGATTACACGAATAAACTTTTTGCGTCACGAAAATGCAAGTTTGCAACAAACCAATAATATCGTTTTTTGTGATACAAATAATGACAAAGTTGTGGCATATTATAAATTTGACGATACGTTGCAAAACCAAACCTTGATGATAGTTTCGCTAGATTCTGAAAATATGCAACAGGCAAACGTAAGATTACCTATTGAAAATATTGGAAACAATCCTGTTCGTGTTCGAGATTTGATCACAGGCAATAGCTACGATTGGTTTCAGTTATGGAATTTTGTTGAATTGTCACCAGAGTTGCCGTTTCATTTGTTGATAATAGAATAGTTTTTGATGGTAGTTTGAGTTGCGTGAGGGATTGAAGCGGAGCTCTTTAAAAAAAGGCTTTTTAGCCTTTTTTTAAAAGCGGGAGCGCAAAGCCCGACCCGAAGTTGCGACGGCGACGCTAGGAGCAAGACGCAATTTGAGGCGCACGCCCAAACAAAAAAATAGATAATTTTTGGTTTATGAAAGTTAATAAAATTAACGAAGATGCTTTTCAAAATCCTTTTGTTTTCAAAACTTCATGGAAAGAAGCATTTGAAGATCAAGAGTTTGTAAAAATTTTTTCATCAGATATTTTAGAAAGCTATATCGTTACTAAACGATGGTATGGCGGCAAGGCTAGTACTTTAAAATACATTGAAGTAGTTGATTTTTTTAAAATATCATCTAAAAAAAATACCTACTACGGTGTTTTGTTAGAAGTGAATTTCAAAGAAGCGTTCTATCAGCATTATTTTATGCCAATTTCTTTTATGAAACAGGACGAGTTGGACACAAACACGATTATTGCGCCTGTAAAAATGGCTGGTGTCGAGGGTTTTTTGGTTGATGCGCTTCATCAAGAAGATTTTAAAAAATTGATGTTTGACTCGATTGTCAATTCAAAAGAACAATCAAAAGACAAACTAAAATTTCATAAAGGCGAAAAACTTCTTGATAAAGAATATGTTTCGTCAAAGTTTATGGGTGTCGAACAGAGTAACACTTCAATAATTTATAACGGAACGTTGGTCTTAAAAATTTTTCGCCGAATTTATATCAGCACAAATCCGGACTACGAAATATCAAGATTCTTGACCGAAAGGATGGATTTTCAATCGTCACCAGCCTACACTGGCAGCATTTCCGTAGAGTTATCCGAAGGCAAAATCACGCTAGGTTTGATGCAGCAACTTGTAACGAATCAAGGCGATGCATGGCAGTTTATGCTAGAAGAAACCGACAGAATTTTTGATAATTTGAAAACAAAAAAGATAAAAGTTGCAAAACTTCCGGATGTCGATTTGTTTAAACGGTTAAAAATCAACGAAGTACCTCACGAAATTATCGATTGGGCAGGACTCAGTATTTTTATGCGCATTCACACATTAGCAACCCGAACTGCCGAAATGCACATTGCACTTGGCAGTGACATTCACGATACGGCTTTTACGCCAACGACCTATAACGGCGATTATACGGTTTGGCTCAAAAACCGTTTGACCTATCAGTTTCAAAACCGACTGAATATACTCGAAAACAATTTGCATAAACTTGATAGTTTGACATTAGAATTAGCAAACCAATTTTTGGACAACAAAAAAGAAATCAGAAAAATTTTCTTGGATTTTGATTGGACAAAAATGAAATCGGAACGCATTCGCATTCATGGCGATTATCATTTGGGTCAAGTTTTGGTTTCGGGCGACGACTTTTGGTTGCTCGATTTTGAAGGCGAGCCCGAGAGTACCATCCGTGACCGAAAAGTAAAACAACCACCTTTGAAAGATGTTGCCGGAATGTTCAGATCGTTTCACTATGCCATTTATGCAACTATTTTCAACAACAAAGACAAATATCCTTACGAACAAGACGAACTTTTTCAGGCAGGCGAAGTTTTGTTCAAATATTTCGTAGGCGTTTTCCTAAACACCTATACCGAAGTCGCACAAGCGGGAAATCTAAACATTGGTTAC
>JBDLWE010000106.1:0-5177 GCA_039804445.1 Bacteroidota bacterium
TAGGCTCTATTTTTGAATTTTTTCTTGATTTTTTGGTAGCACTTTTTTTGGTAGCACTTTTTTTGGTATCACTTTTTTTGGTAGACTGGTCATCTTCTTCGTCTTCGTCTTCGTCTTCATCTTCGTCTTCGTCTTCGTCATCGTACTTTTCTTCAACTTCCTCTTGTTTTCTGCTTCCATCAGTTGATATTTGAGACGATTGAGAACTAACAGAACTGTTTGAATTAACCCTTGTGCGCAGTTTTGCAAACTCGGCAGGCTTCATTCCTTTGGCAATCGCCATAGGTTCTGCTTGCTCTATGGTTGTGCCTTTGGTTTGCAATTGCATTTTGATTTTTGCGATATCAGCGTCAGAAACGTTATCAACTTTCACGTTCGACAAATCTGCATTCAAAAAATCTTGTGCCCGAACAGAAGTTACCGAAACACACATTAATATAAACAGAAAAAATATTTTTGTAATTCTCATAATTCTAAAAATCAGCCTATTTGTTCGCAACAAAAGTGCTTTTTGTTAATACTTTGCAAAGATATAAATATTATAAATATCTAAACAACATTATCGGTTTAAGTTTAAAGATTATCGACTATTGGTATTGCTTGTCGTAATATTTTTTATAATCACCTGAAGTAACACTATTTAGCCATTCGGTGTTTGCCAAATACCAGTCTATGGTTTCGTCAAGTCCTTGCTCAAATGTTACCGATGGCGACCAACCCAATTCTCGATTTATTTTTGATGCATCAATCGCATATCGCAAGTCATGACCAGGCCTGTCTTTTACATAGGTTATCAATTTTTCTGATTCTCCAGCATTGCGACCCAACTTTTCATCCATTTGTTTGCACAAAAGTTTTACCAAGTCTATGTTCTTCCACTCATTAAATCCACCAATATTATAGGTCTCGTGATTTTTGCCTTCATGAAACACCAAATCAATAGCTATGGCATGGTCTTTTACATACAGCCAATCTCGCGTATAATTTCCATCGCCATACACCGGTAATGGCCTGTTATTGATGATATTATTTATAAAAAGCGGAATCAATTTTTCAGGAAAGTGGTACGACCCATAATTGTTACTACAATTTGTTAGTACATACGGCAACCCATAAGTCTCGCCATAAGCACGCACAAAATGGTCTGATGCCGCTTTAGATGCAGAGTATGGACTGTTTGGGTCATAAGACGTAGTTTCTGTAAACAACCCTTTTGCACCAAGCGAACCATAAACCTCATCTGTCGATATATGGTAAAATCTTTTGCCTGCCATATTGTCTTTCCACAATTTGCAACAAGCATTTAGCAAGTTCATTGTGCCAATAACGTTGGTTTTTACAAACGAAAGCGGATCTTCAATAGACCTGTCAACATGAGATTCTGCCGCCAAATGCAAAACACCCTCAAACCGATGTTTATTAAAAATATCGTTTATAAAATCCTCATCGGTAATATCACCCTTCAAAAAACTATAGTTCGGCGCGTTTTCTATATCTTTTATATTTTCTAAATTTCCGGCATAAGTCAGCGCATCCAAATTATAAATTTGATAATTTGGATAGTTCTGCACAAATCTACGCACAACATGCGACCCAATAAAACCTGCTCCTCCGGTGATTAATATGTTTTTCATTATATAAATTTAATAATTTACTCTATCATTTTTTCAAAAAAATTGCTTTGTTTTTGGGCGTTCCGCGCGCCCGCAAAAGCGGGGAGCGCGTCGGGCTTTTGTTCCAATCTGTCATTGCGAGTAACGAAGCAATCTTTTGAAGAGATTGCTTCGTTACTCGCAATGACAGGATTTTCACGGCACTCCCTAACGCTTGTGCAACCGTTGACCAAGTTTGCAAACAGTGTTACTTCGAAATTCCAACTGCTTGATAAACAAAGCCTATTTGGTTCATTTGCTCTTTATCAAGAATATTTCGACCATCAAAAACAAATGCCGGTTTTTTCATGTCATCATAAATCTGTTGCCAATCTAGCGTTTTAAACTCATCCCACTCAGTCATAACAGCTATTGCGTGCGCATCTTTGCAGTTATCATACACATCACTGCTGCTCGACACGGCAATTTCATTTTCTGCTACAGACCTTGTTTCAAGATAGTTTAAGTCAGTAAGTATTGTTGGCAACGCCACTTGCGGATCATATACCGCAATTTTTGCCCGCTCAAAAAGCAAGTGGTCTGCCACATAAATAGACGCAGATTCTCGGGTGTCGTTAGTGTCTTTTTTGAAAGCCCAGCCCAAAAATGCAATTTTTTTGTCAGAAACCGTGTTGTACAGCGTTTGAATAATGTTGCTAGCAAACCGCCTTTTTTGATGGTCGTTCATGATAATTACTTGCTCCCAATAGTCAGCCACTTCGTTCAAATTATATGACTTTGCAATATAAACCAAATTCAGAATATCTTTTTGAAAACATGACCCACCAAAACCAACAGATGCTTTCAAAAACTTTGAACCTATTCTGCTGTCCATTCCTATGGCTTTTGCAACTTCATTCACGTTGGCACCTGTTTTTTCGCACAGTTCAGACATTGCGTTTATAGATGATACACGTTGCGCCAAAAAAGCATTTGCCGTAAGTTTAGACAATTCTGAACTCCACAAATTAGTCGTCAAAATTTTTGATTTATCAACCCAATTTGCATAAATATCGACTAATGCCTGAATGGCTTCTTGCTCGTCAGTATCACTGCCACCGCCTATAAGCACGCGATCAGGATTTAACAAATCTTCGACTGCCGTTCCTTCGGCCAGAAATTCTGGATTTGACAATATTTGAAACTGAACGCCGTTTCCGGTATTATCCAAAATATTTTTAATAGCTTCTGCCGTTCGAACGGGCAATGTCGATTTTTCGACCACAATTTTATTAGACGTTGAAACCGCAGCTATTTGCCGTGCACAAAGCTCGATATATTTCAGGTCGGCTGCCATTCCTTTTCCTAAACCATAGGTTTTTGTTGGCGTGTTTACCGATATAAAAATCATTTCGGCATCGGCTATTGCCTTATCAACTTCTGTCGAAAAAAATAAATTTCGTCCGCGAGCAATAGCCACAACGTCGCTCAAGCCTGGTTCATAAATTGGTATTTTAGCAACATCTGCATCATTCCAAGCGGCAATTCTTTTTTCGTTTAGGTCAACAACGGTGACCTTTATGTGGGGGCATTTACTAGCAATAATCGCCATAGTTGGTCCTCCTACATATCCCGCGCCGATACAACAAATATTGGTAATCTTCATTTTTGATTATAATGTTTTGTCTGCTTTTGTGCCTAAAAATGCTTTTACATCATATATAACAGCATTTTTATTTTTTATTGTATCAAAATCAATTTCAAGAAATTCTTTGTGCGAAACACCCAGCACAATTGCGTCAAATAAATGGTTTGGTAACTTATTGTATATTTCTAAATTATACTCGTGCTTTACATCATCTGCGTTTGCCAACGCATCAAAAATAGTAACTATAATGCCATATTCTTTTAAAAAACGAACAACATCTACTATTTTTGAATTGCGCACATCTGGGCAATTTTCTTTGAAGGTTATGCCCAACATTAATAACCGCGAACCTTGAACGGTAATGCCCTTTTGTATCATCAATTTGACAATTTGCGAAGCAACATATTCGCTCATGCTGTCATTTAGTTTTCTGCCTGCCAAAATAATTTCTGGATGATAACCAACCGATTGCGCTTTTTGTGCCAAATATGATGGGTCTACTCCTATGCAATGGCCACCAACTAAACCTGGTTTAAAAGGCAAAAAATTCCATTTTGTTCCTGCTGCATCTAACACGGCTTGCGTATCTATTTCTAGAATATTAAATATTTTTGCCAACTCGTTTACAAATGCAATGTTAATATCGCGCTGTGCATTTTCGATTACTTTTGCGGCTTCGGCTACTTTTATCGTCGGTGCCAGATAGGTACCCGCAGAAATTACAGACCTGTATAAATTGTCTATTTTTTTTGCAGCTTCTGGCGTCGACCCCGACGTTATTTTTAGAATTTTGTCAATTGTACGGGTTTTATCGCCCGGGTTGATTCGTTCTGGAGAATAGCCAACAAAAAAGTCTTTGTTAAATGATAACTTACTATGTTTTTCGAGAACTGGTACACACTCTTCTTCTGTTGCGCCCGGAAAAACAGTCGATTCATAAACAACTATATCACCGCCTTTGAGCAACGAGCCAACTGTTTCGCTGGCTTTATATAACGACGTTAAATCTGGCTTGTTGTTTTTGTCTACTGGTGTTGGTACTGTAACAATATATATTGTGCAACTTGAAATATCGGTCTTGTCTGAGCTTATATACAAACCAATGTTGCTATTATTATTAGTTTTGATAACCTGCTGCAATTGGGCGGTACTAATTTCGTTTGTTTTGTCAATGCCATTGTTTAGTTCAGAAATTCTGCGGTCATTTATGTCATAGCCAACAACAGCATATTTTGTGGCAAAAAGTCTTGCCACGGGCAGTCCAACATAACCTAGTCCTATTATTGCTATTTTCATGATGCTGAAATGTTTTGAATACAGCATTGCACTAAACTGATTCTTTGGTCTTCTAACAAGTCTTGTGCCCAGTACCCATTGCTTATATCAAAGTTATTTAAAGACCTAAGTCGAGATTGTTTTTGTACAAAATAGTCGCACGGGTTAGTACCAAAAAAATTGGTTTTGTATATAAGCGCGATTTTTTGTGCAACAGCGATTCTCATTTATTTTTGTTAAATTTTTTTGCAAAGATAGTTCAAAAATTAAGAATATTTAAACTGCTTAAAGTTTTAGAGACCAACTGCAAGAGATTTCTATAAAAAAGTAAAATACTATAATGTGATGCTTTTTTTAGTTTTAAAATAAATTGAGTGCTTATGAATTTATAATAAGATTTTAGCCCAGATTATGCTTTAGGCATCGATGGGAAACAAAATTTTTTTTAAAAAGGCAAGTGTGCACGAGAATTTTTGAATCTAGACATATATTATATTTCCACATTAAAAAAATGAGTACGAACTTGAATTTGAAGAAAAATAAAGTTGAGCAGATTGCTACTTCGCAATCTGGGTTTAAGTTTTTTTTTTGCAAAAATGGTCTACGGTTACTCGCGTTAGGTGTTGAGCGGAAATCCTGTCGTTGGAAATAAAAAACAAAAA
>JBDLWE010000107.1:0-7669 GCA_039804445.1 Bacteroidota bacterium
TGAACGATTTTCAATTCATGCCAAAAATCATGAAACAATTGGCATGGGTTCAATTTTTTTCGTGGTTTGCATTGTTTTCAATGTGGATTTACACTACGCTGGCCGTTACACAGCATATTTATGGCACAACAGACACAACTTCCCAAGCATATAATATTGGAGCCAATCAAGTCGGCGAAATGTTTGCTAACTACAATCTTATTGCGGCGATTGCAGCATTCCTGTTGCCGTTGTTAGCCAAAATCACCAGCAGAAAATTCACCCATTTTCTAGCACTAACCTGCGGTGGACTAGGACTTCTATCTATTTATTTCATTCAAGAACCATCAACTTTTAATATGGAGTGGCTTCCGATGATAGGAATTGGCATTGCATGGGCAAGCATTTTGTCAATTCCTTACGCCATGCTTTCGGGCGTTTTGCCATCAAGCAAAATGGGTTATTATATGGGTGTATTCAATTTTTTTATTGTAATTCCACAGCTTGTAGCTGCTTCTATTTTAGGTTTTTTGGTTTCAAAATTCTTTAACTCAGAACCTATCTATGCACTTTTAATTGGTGGATGTTCAATGATTTTAGCTGGAATGATAGCACTTGCTATCAACGATAAATCTAATATTATCATAAATGAATAAAGCATTTATCTTCGACCTTGACGGCGTTATTGTTGACACCGCCAGATACCACTATTTGGCATGGCAAAAAATAGCCAATCAACTTGGCATAGAGTTTACACCCGAACATAACGAGGAGCTAAAAGGTGTTTCTAGAATAAAATCGTTGGATATTATTCTAAAACTCGGAAAAGTAGAAGCAACCCAAGACGACAAAAAAATTTGGCTAAAACAAAAAAATGATGATTATCTCAATTATCTCAAAGATATAGATCAGTCAGAAGTTTTGCCTGGTGTACTGCCAATTTTAGAATATCTTAAAGAAAAAAACCAAGCTATTGCCCTTGGATCGGCTAGCAAAAATGCACGACCAATTCTTGAAAAAACAGGAGTTATCAACTTTTTTGACGCAATTGTTGACGGCAACGATGTCTCGAATGCAAAACCAGATCCCGAAGTTTTTTTGCAAGCAGCCAGAAAATTGGGTGTACTGCCCGAAAACTCAATAGTTTTTGAAGATTCTGTCGCGGGTATTCAAGCCGCAAATATTGCCAAAATGACAAGCATAGGTATTGGCAGTGAACATATTTTGCACGAAGCACAATATATTTTTAAAGATTTTACTTTTATGGATGTGTCGTTTGTAGAGACTTTCATCCCTCAAAATTAGGTTTAGTTTATTTTAAGGTGCTCAATCTTTAAATTATTAAATCCTTAAATGTTTAAATTAAAAAAAATGAACCAAGATTATATAAAACCAGACAATTGGTCAATTATCGAAGAAGGATTTGACCAAGAAAGTGTCAAATCATCCGAAAGCTTGTTTAGTATCGGTAACGGTGCTATGGGACAACGTGCAAACTTTGAAGAACATTATTCTGGCGAAACATTTCAAGGAAGTTATATTGGCGGCGTTTATTATCCTGATAAAACTCGAGTGGGCTGGTGGAAAAACGGGTATCCAGAATATTTTGCAAAAGTACTAAACGCACCAAACTGGATAGGAGTTGACATTGAAATCAACGGCGAAAATCTAGATTTGGCCAAATGTCAATCGGTATCAAACTTCAAACGTGAATTAAACATGAAAGAAGGTGTTTACTACCGTTCGTTTCAAGCAATTCTCGCAAACGGTTTGAATATATCTGTAGCAACAACTCGTTTTTTATCATTAGATATTGATGAGTTGGGTGCAATAAAATATGCAATCACGCCTATCAACGGCTACGCCGAAATTGTTTTCAAGCCCTACGTCGATGCTGGAATTACTAACGAAGACTCTAATTGGGACGATAAGTTTTGGGATATTACAAACATTTCTGAAAACCAAAACTCAGGATTTGTAACGGCCAAAACCATGAAAACCAATTTTTTGGCGACCACTTTTATGCACAATACAATTTTGGTTGATGATAAAATTCTAAATATAAAAACTTCTGAAGTTCAAAAAACTGACCATAAAATTCAGTTTTCATATCAAATCAAAGTTGAAATAGGGTCAACAGCTACTCTTCAAAAATTTGGGGGTTATGCGGCATCGCTAAATCACGAAGACACTTTTGTGGCTGCAAAAAATGTAATAGAAACTGCGTTGTCAACAGGTTTTAATCAATTGCTTGAAAATCAAAAAACTGCTTGGGCAAAAATTTGGGAAATGTCAGACATTACTATCGACGGCGATGTCAAGGCACAACAAGGCATTAGGTTTAATATTTTTCAATTAAATCAAACCTATTCTGGCAAAGATTCTAGACTTAATATTGGACCAAAAGGATTTACTGGCGAAAAATATGGCGGCTCGACCTACTGGGATACTGAGGCGTATTGTATTCCGTTTTATATGGCGACAAAAGACCAGCAAGTCGCTCGAAATTTGTTGACATATAGGTATAATCAGCTTGATAAAGCCATTGAAAATGCCGAAAAAAACTTGGGTTTCAAAAACGGTGCAGCACTCTACCCAATGGTGACCATGAATGGCGAAGAATGCCACAACGAATGGGAGATAACGCACGAAGAAATTCACAGAAATGGCGCAATTGCCTTTGCAATTTTTAATTACCATCGCTACACGGGCGATTATAGTTATATTCCCGAAAAAGGACTTGAAGTTTTGATAGCCATTGCACGATTTTGGCAGCAAAGAGCCACTTTTTCTAAAGACAAAAATCAATTTGTTATTCTTGGTGTAACGGGCCCAAATGAATATGAAAACAATGTAAATAATAATTTTTATACCAATTATATTGCCAAATGGTGCATTGATTATGCATTTGAACAAATCAAAAAAGTTTCGTTAGAATATCCGCAAGAACACAAACGCATTATAGAGAAAGTAAAACTTTCTGATGCTGAATTGCAAGATTGGAAAGCAGTTTCGGATAATATGTATTTTCCGAAATCAGACGAATTAGGAATTTATTTACAGCAAGATGGTTTCCTAGATAAAGATTTGGTTCAAGTCAAAGATTTAGATAAATCACATCGTCCGATTAACCAAAAATGGAGCTGGGATAGGGTTTTGCGTTCGCCGTATATCAAACAAGCAGACACTTTACAGGGGTTTTATTTTTTTGAAGACCATTTTACAAAAGCCGAGCTCGAAAAACATTTCGATTTTTATGAATCGTTTACTGTGCATGAAAGTTCGTTGTCGCCATGTGTTCATTCTATTCAAGCAGCATTGTTGGACAAAATGGACATGGCCTATACTTTTTATCTCAGAACGTCTCGTTTAGATTTAGATGATTATAATAAAGAAGTCGAAGAGGGTTGCCACATTACCAGCATGGCGGGTACTTGGATGAGCATTGTCGAAGGTTTTGGTGGAATGCGAATCAAGAATAATGCATTGCATTTTTCGCCAAAAATTCCAAAAGAATGGAAGTCTTATAGTTTTAAAATCAATTTTAGAAATCAGATATTGAAGGTTTCTGTTTCTCATAACGAAACCACGTTTGGGCTAGATGGCGATTCAGAATTGACGATTTTTGTCAATAGCAAGCCTGTTTTTATAACTTCAAATAATATCTTGATGATATAAAATTGTCTTTTGTATAATACAATTTTTAACATATAATGTCTTTTATAAAAAACAAAAAATTAAATATTTTGTGTTTTATAAAAGACATTTTTGTATATTTGCATCAAATAAAACAATATGGAAGTATTATTTGAAACCCAAAAAAAACTAATTCGGAATCTTAATTCCGACTATAAACGAACCTTGCAATTTACTTTGCCGTGGGACGAGCGCGCAATTATGTTGTTTGGCTCAAGGGGTTCTGGCAAGACAACATTGTTTTTGCAGCACATTAAAGAAAACTACTCAGGTACCGAAGCACTTTATGTAACGCTAGACGATATTTACTTTCGGCAACATACCTTGGTAGAAACTGCAAAAGAATTTTCGCAAAATTTTGGAAAAATTCTTTTGTTAGACGAAGTTCACAAATACCCTGAATGGAGTAGAGAAGTCAAAAACATTTATGATTTGATGCCAGAATTGAAACTACTAATCACGGGATCATCAATTTTAGAACTCGAAAAATCTGGTGCAGACTTGAGCCGTCGTGTGCTTAATTTTTATTTGCCAGAACTGTCTTTTCGCGAGTTTCTGGGCATTAAGTATGGTTTTGATTTGCCGCATTATTCTTTTCAAGAAGTCATTGACGGTCACGAAGAAATTGCCGAAAAAATAATTTCAGTAATCGAGAAACCTTTGTTTTACTTTAAACAATACTTGGAGTGGGGCGCTTATCCAATTTTTAAGGAAACCAAATTTGTGCATCAACGTCTCAAGCAAACCATTAATTTGATAATAGATACTGATTTGCCAAACATTGTTCCAGTAGAATTTTCGACACTCAATCAGGTCAAAAAATTGTTGTACATCATTGCACAATCTGTTCCGTTTACGCCTAATGTGACTAAGTTGGCCGAGCAGGTGGGTTGCACTCGAACAAAACTTTATGAAATGATTGGTATGCTAAATGCCGCAAAAATGACTTACGGACTTTACCACAGCGTTAACAACAGTTCGCGACTAAACAAGCCTGAAAAAATATTTTTGCACAACACCAATTTGATGTTTGCTTTGTCTGAAAAAAAACCAGAGGTTGGCACGTTGCGCGAGACATTTTTTATAAACATGGTCGATAGTAACAGCAATACAGTCACTTATACTGCAAAAGGTGATTTTTTGATAAATGAAAAACACATTTTTGAGGTTGGTGGAAAAAACAAAACTGGCCAGCCAATCAAAGAAATCTCAAACGGATTTTTGGCAAAAGACGATATAGAGACTGGTTATAAAAACACTATTCCGTTGTATTTGTTTGGGTTTTTGTATTGAATTACTATCAGTAAATAAAACAATAACTTGCTTGTACTGTGATTATTTGCAAACTTGGTCAACGGTTTGGTAGCGTTAGGGATGGCAACGAAAATCCTTTTTTTTGGTCTCGTCTTTTTTAGACGAGACCAAAAAAAAGATTGTAGTGAACAGCCCGGCGCGCTCCTCGCCGCGGCGAGCGCGCGCAACGCCAAAAAAGATTTTTTATTCAAAAATCTGCACCTACTTCTTAAATTCGTTGATTTTCGTCTTCGGTACCTGTTTTGCGCTGTGTGGCTTTTACGTTTGAATTTCCAAAGACATAGCTCAAGTTTATTCTAAACTGACGGCTTTCTTGACCGCCATTACCACGAATTTCGAGATCGCCAAAGGCAAAATCGCCGCGCCATGGCGATGTGAAAAACACGTCGCTCAATGTCATGCGAACATTGATTTTATCTTTCCAAACTTTCTTTTGAATGGCTAAATCTAGCGAACCTAAACTTTTGGTACGGTACGTTCCGCCCCAAACTGATGGTGAACTAAACCAGCCTGAAACCTCGAATTTTATTTTTTTGGGTAGCGAAAACGTGTTTTGACCGTAGAGGTTAAAATTATTTTGGGTTATTGACACAAAATTGGCATCATTACCTTGATAAGCACTGTTGCTGGCTTGCACATTGGCATAGACGTCCCACCATTTTGTTGGGCTGAAAGGATATGAAATGCCAAGATTCCACACTTCTTGATTTGCCACGTTTCGTTGCATGATAAAGTTGCGGGTTGCGCCTTCGGCTTGGGTGATTTGTGCAAAAAAGTCTGAAATATAACTGTAGCTCAAACTTGTAGAAAGTTTGTATTTATAGATGTGCGCCACCTTGAAATTGTTGATATATTGTGGTTGCAGAAACGGGTTTCCTCGTCGAAAAGTTAACTCGTCAATCTGCATTTCAAACGGATTGAGCGATTGGTAACCTGGCCGTTCAATGCGCTTGCTATAGTTTAATTGCCAAGAATTGTTTTGATTTGGGTTGTAAGTCACGCCTGCGCTCGGAAAAAAGTCGGTATAATTTCGTTTTACTTTATTATTTAGGTTGGTCTGTGTGCTTATTAAATCACCGGTCGAAACGGTTTGCTCGGCGCGAACGCCAATTTGATATCCAAATTTTTTGATGGTTTTGTTGTAGTTAAAATATAGCGCATTAATGTTTTCTTCAAACTTGAAAGTGTTGCTACGTGTGAAATTTTGAATGGGTTGACCATTTGAAAAATCAAAAAAATCAAAAACATTATTGGTGTTTACAACAGAAGTTTTGAAGCCTAGACCAAGTTTGCCCTTCATTAAATTTTGTTCGTAATCGGCTTTTAAGCTCAAGATTTGAATGTTTATTGGGGTTCGCATCAGAAAATTTACTTGTTGCACGATTTGTGTTTCATTGCCATTAAAATATGAGTTTGGTTGAAAAGTGCTTTGCAAATTTTGGTATTTTCCAAAATCGGCATCAACAGAAACTGTTTGGCCGCTGTCGTTCACATATCTATAGTTTGCATTGCTTTGCACATTATAACTTAGTGATTTTGTATTGTTTTCAGCAATTAAAACTTGCGAAGGATTTGAATTTCCAACTGTTGTAATTGGTGTTCTGGTGTCGGCATTGATAAAACTATTATTGAAATTGCCGTTTAAAACCATTCCGAATGTGTTTTTTTTTGTTTTTAAAAAAATCGAAACCAGCTTTAATATTATTGGCATTATTTTGATTTACGTTTGTTGTTCGACTGTCAAAGATCGTGTTCGACTGACGGCGATTTAGATTAATAAAACTGTAGGTATTATCAAATCTGTTGCTGTAGGTTCCAAATAAATTAAATTTTTTGGTGCGACTGTTTAGCGTCAATCCGGTATTGTATTTGGCATATCGTGCAATGGCATAGCCGGCGGTTGCGGTACCGTTTGTGCCAAAACGTTTGTCTTTTTTGAGTTTAATATTCAAAATTCCAGCAGTGCCCGCGGCTTCGTATTTTGACGATGGCTGGGTGATGATCTCAACATTATCTACGTCTGACGACTGAATGGTTTTTAAATAATTTGTTAAATCTGTGCCTGTCAAAATACTAGGTTTACCGTCGATATAAATTTGAACGCCAGATTTTCCTTCGACAATAATGCCGTCATTATTATCGATGAGAACGCCTGGTGCTTTTCGCAAAACCTCAAAAGCAGTCAATCCTGCAGAGCTCACTGAACTTTGAACGTTAAAAACAGTTTTGTCGGGCATGACTTCTACCATTGGCTTTTGAACCACGATTTTAAGCTCAGAAAGTTGATTTTCTTTTTTAGAAATTGAAATCGGCAGCAAAACAGCATCTTGATTTTGAACCACAATTTTTTCTGAAATAACCTCGTTTATAGTCACGCCAGAAATTTTTATTTGATAATCGCCATTGGCAATTGATTTGAATTGAAACGACTTTTCTGGCGATACTACAGCAATTTTTATGAGTTTTTGAGAAGGAAATTCTAAAAGGCTAACGTTTAGATTTGGTTCGTTTGAGGCATTTGTTAAACTTCCTTTAATTGAGAAAGTTTGCGCAAAAGTAAATGTTGTAATTAACAGAAAAAGTGCAACCAGTGATTTCATTTTGTAAGTATAAAGATTGATGATTTGCAAATAAGACGCAAAAAGATGTGGTTTGTTTCAAAAAAAATGTAATTTTTTAT
>JBDLWE010000108.1:0-15737 GCA_039804445.1 Bacteroidota bacterium
TCCTTGATCGTTTGATAAATTCAGTAATTCAAGCAAGTAAAAAAATAAAGAACGAAACCGAAATTTCGTCTGGCGCCACATCAGTTTCTTTTGCATCAGTACAATACATCATCAAAAACGTCGAAAACATTGGTCAGAAAAATATTCTACTGTTTGGCACCGGAAAAATAGGGCGAAACACGTGCGAAAATTTAGTAAAACACACCAAAAACGAACATATTACGCTAATAAACCGTACAAAAGACAAAGCAGAAAAACTGGCTGGTAAACTCAATTTGGTCGTAAGAGACTATGCCGATTTGCAACTCGAAATTCAAAAAGCGGACGTTTTGGTAGTAGCAACAGGAGCACAAAACCCAACTATTGACGCTGCAATTTTGAATTTGAAAAAACCGCTGCTGATTCTAGATTTGTCGATTCCAAAAAATGTGCATGACAATGTATTGCAAAATCCAAACGTTACGCTCATTCACATGGATAATCTTTCGGACATGACCGACGAAACTCTTGAAAGACGCAAACAACACATTCCAGCCGCCGAAGCTATTATCGAAGATATGAAACTTGAGTTTAACAACTGGATGAACGCCCGAAAATTTGCGCCAACAATTCATGCCTTGAAAGCCAAAATGCAAGAAATAAAAGAGCACGAACTTAGTTTTCAACGTAAAAAAATGATTGATTTTAATGAAGAGCAAGCCGAAATCATTAGCAATCGGATTATTCAAAAAATTACAAATCATTTTGCAAGTCATTTAAAGGATGAAGAAACATCGGTTGATGACAGCATCAATATGATCGAAAAAATATTTTTATTGGGAATTAAATCAAATTCAAAAACAAATCTTTTTTCTAACAAGTTCAGAATGAACTTATCCTAAAATAATTCATTTCGTTTTTTTGACAATTGAATTCAAAAAATCGTGTAATTCGTGTAATTCGTGGTAAAAAAAACAATTAGAATCGGCACCCGCGATAGCGAACTTGCACTTTGGCAAGCAAACACTGTTGAGAAACAACTTCAAGATTTAGAACACAAAACCGAAATAATTGCCGTAAAATCTCAAGGCGATTTGATGCTAGACAAACCACTTTATGCGCTGGGCATAACAGGCATTTTCACAAAAACACTTGACATTGCAATGATAAATGGCCAGATTGACATAGCTGTGCATTCGATGAAAGACGTGCCAACAGCATTGCCAAATGGCATTATGCAGGCAGCGGTTTTGAAGCGAGCAAATGTTCTAGACGTTTTGGTTTGTAAAAATAATGTAGATTTTTTAGCACATTCAAACGGTACTATCGCCACTGGAAGTCTGCGCCGTCAGGCCATGTGGCTCAATCGATACCCTAGCAACACCGTTGTTGATTTGCGTGGAAATGTGCAAACCAGACTTCAAAAACTGCAGGATAACAATTGGCAAGGAGCTGTTTTTGCCGCAGCAGGGTTAGATCGTTTAAACTTAAAACTTGCAACAACCCAAACTCTTGATTGGATGGTTCCCGCACCAGCACAAGGCGCAATGGTAGTTCACGCAATGCAACATGACGAATATTGTAAAAATGCAGTTGCCGAACTTAATGATTTAGAAACCGATATTTGTACTTATATAGAAAGACAATTTTTAAAAACCTTGGAAGGCGGTTGTACAGCGCCAATTGGTGCTTTGGCAGTTTTTAATGATGTTCACAATACAATAAATTTTAAAGGAATATTGTTGTCAATAGATGGTAGTCAAAAAATTGAAGTCAATAAAACTGTTGATATTTCCGAATGGAAAAAACTTGGGTTTCATTTGGCGCAAGAAATTTTGAACGACGGCGGACGACAATTGATGAAAGAAATTAAAACCACTTTAAAAAGGCTATGAATCCGCAAACCTCTATATTATCTACTAAAACATTATCCGTTGCCCAGCGCCAAGTATTTATTGACGCCGATATTGATTTGCTAGAACAAGACTTTATTGAAATTTCAAATACCGATTTCAAACTTGAAAATATTTATGAAAATCTAATTTTTTCTAGCCAAAATGCAGTATTCAGTCTGTTAGAACAACAAAATTTGGAACATTTAAAATCTAAAAAAATATTTTGTGTAGGCATAAAAACCATGGAATTGCTAGAACAAAACGGATTTAAAGTAGACGTATATTTAGATTATGCCTCAGAACTTGCCGAAATTATAACGTTGATTTACAACCAAGAATCGTTTACGTTTTTTTCAGGAAATTTAAGAAAAGACACCTTGCCACAGGCTTTGAAATCTGCGAAAATAAAATTTAATGAAATAGAAGTTTACCAAACAAATTTGGCTCCATACAAAATTTCTGATCTCGAAAAGTTTGATGGAATTATGTTTTTTAGTCCGTCTGGCGCAGAAAGTTATTTAAAAGACAACAAAATAAAAACTGAAACTTGCTTCTGCATTGGCGATACAACTGCCGATTATTTAAAAAATAAAAAAATAAAAAACATTGTCATTGCTGACTCACCAACAATTGACGATTTGGTTTATGACACCATTCAATTTTACCTAAATTAAAATAACAAAACCTTGACGCCTTGGCGCAAAACCATTCAAAGATGCTTAAAAACGACCTTTTTTTAAAAGCCCTAAAAGGCGAAACAGTACAAAGACCACCCGTATGGATGATGCGCCAGGCAGGGCGCTATTTGCCCGAATTTCGTGCTCTGCGTGACAAATACGACTTTTTTACACGTTGTGAGACCCCAGAATTGGCTGCCGAAATCACTGTGCAACCAATTAGAATAGTCAAGCCAGATGCAGCAATTTTGTTTTCAGACATTCTGGTTGTGCCTCGCGCAATGGGTATTCACGTTGAGTTGAAGGACAATCTTGGGCCAATAATCCCGACGCCAATCCGGACAATGGAACAGGTTAAGCAGGTCATTGTACCAGACGTTCACGAAACTTTGGGCTATGTTTTTGATGCTATAAAACTGACTAAACAAATGCTAGATAATGAAGTGCCTTTGATTGGTTTTGCGGGCTCGCCATGGACAATTTTTTGTTATGTAGTCGAAGGCAAAGGTTCAAAAAGTTTTGACACCGCCAAAGGTTTTTGTTTTTCAAACCCAATTGCGGCACACACATTATTACAAAAAATTACAGATACAACCATTTTGTATCTTCAACAAAAAGTAAAAGCTGGTTGCAACGCCATTCAAATTTTTGATTCATGGGGCGGCATGTTATCGCCAGCAGATTATAAAGAATTTTCTTGGCAATATATAGAACAGATAACGAATGCTTTGGCAGACATTACGCCAGTTATTATTTTCGGAAAAGGATGTTGGTTTGCTCTAGGCGATATGGGCAAATCTCGCGCTTCGGCTCTAGGCGTAGATTGGTGTACTTCACCGCGAAATGCAAGGTATTTATCCGGCGGAAACATTACTTTACAAGGAAATTTTGATCCGTCAAGGCTTCTATCGCCAATACCTGTTATCAAAAAAATGGTTCATGAAATGATAGACGAGTTTGGCAAAGACAGGTATATTGTAAATCTTGGGCACGGAATTCTCCCGAATATTCCAGTAGATCACGCAAAGGCGTTTGTTGAAGCGGTCAAAGAATATAATGCCTAATTAAAAAATTAAAAAAATGTTTAATAAAAACATATTTCTATTTTTAAATCTGCTTTTCTGGAACTTCTGTATAGCTCAAACAGTCATTAAAGCAAATTTGCTAACTGCAATAGTTGCAATTCCGCACATCGGCGTTGAAACAAAAATCGGCAAACAAAACACGTTGCAACTAGACGTTCAAGCATCATTTTGGAAGTCTTTCAATGGTGGTCCTCAACAATTTGTGATTATAATACCAGAATTTAGACATTATTTCAAATCGGCATTCTACGGTTTTTATGCAGGCGTGCATATTGGTGGAAGTGCATTTAAAGTCCAAAAATGGAATTATATAAACACAGATTTATACCAGAAAGGATATAGTTTGCTTTATGGTGGTACAGTTGGTTATCAATTTAAAATAAACGAACGTTTCAATGCAGATCTGTTTGTTGGTGGTGGTAGTCAACAAGGCTATTATAAAGGTTATTCGTTATCAAGTGGCATTCGATATGATACAGCAACAAATTTTAATAAAAGTGGCGAAATTGTTCCTTATCGATTAGGCCTGATGCTTGTGTATAAACTATTATAGATAATATTTTTATGAAAGAAAAATTCTATCAATATATTCAAAAACTTCAAGATCAGATAGTTGACGGCTTAGAGGCATTTGAAATTTCAGAAAAATTTCGTGAAGATATTTGGGAACGTCCCGAGGGTGGTGGCGGTCGCACACGAGTAATTGAAAACGGCGACGTAATTGAAAAAGGTGGTGTAAACATATCTGCCGTCCACGGAAAATTGCCCGAAACCATGCAAAAAATGTTTAATGTCGTGGATGCAGATTTTTTTGCGTGCGGCATAAGTTTAGTCATTCATCCAAAAAATCCATTGGCACCAACGGTTCATGCCAATTGGAGATATTTTGAAATGTATGACTGCAATGGCAAAATGATTGACCAATGGTTCGGCGGCGGACAAGACCTCACTCCTTATTATTTGTTTGATGAAGATGCAACCCATTTTCATCAGACATGCAAATCTGCGTGTGACAAACATAATCCTGACTTTTATACAAAATTCAAAAAACAATGCGATGATTATTTTTGGAATGCTCACCGCAATGAAGCCCGCGGTGTAGGCGGGCTTTTTTTTGATTATTGCAAAGCAACCGAAACTATGCCTATGCAAAACTGGTTTGGTTTTGTAACCGAAGCTGGTAATAGTTTTTTAAAAGCCTATGTGCCAATTTTAGAAAAAAGAAAAGATTTGCCTTATACCGAATCGCAAAAAACATGGCAAGAAATTCGGCGTGGTCGTTACGTCGAGTTCAATTTAGTACACGACAAAGGCACACTTTTTGGGCTAAAAACCAATGGTCGAATAGAAAGTATTTTGATGAGCCTTCCGCCACGCGTGCAATGGGTCTATGACCACCATCCAGAAAAAAATAGTAAAGAAGAACGATTGTTAAAAGTTTTAGCAAGCCCCGTTAATTGGGTTATGGACTAAAAATTCTTGGATCTGAATTTTTTTATTGAATTTTAAACTACATCGAAAGAAATGAAAAAGGTTCATAGCAATTTTCATAAAATGATGCCTCCTTATATTCAAATAAAATGCCTACGAAATCTTAGAGAGTTTAAATTTTAAAAAATGTTTCTATGCGGTTAAATCAAATACAAGTTATCGGTCAACTCCCGTTTTTTGTATTAAATCTTAAATATACTTAAAAAAAAATTTATGCTACACAGAAATCGAAGACTACGCACCACAGAATCTATCCGAAGCCTTGTTCGCGAAACCATATTACATCCAAACGATTTTATTGTCCCACTTTTTATCGTCGAAGGAAAAAGTGTGAAAGAAGAAATTCCGTCGATGCCCAATTATTACCGGTTGAGTCTAGACAATCTTGAAAAAGAAATTCGGGAACTACAAAACTTGAATCTAAAATCAGTTTTGTTGTTTGTAAAAGTGCCAGATAACTTGAAAGACAATGCTGGTAAAGAGGCGCTAAATCCTGATGGCTTGATGCAACGTGCCATAAAAACCGTCAAAAATATTGCGCCAGAAATTGTCGTGATGACAGACGTTGCACTAGATCCGTACTCAATATATGGTCACGATGGCATTATCGAAAACGGACAAGTTTCAAACGATTTGACTTGCGATTTTCTGAGCAAAATGAGCCTCTCGCACACACAAGCAGGAGCCGATTTTGTTGCGCCAAGCGACATGATGGATGGTCGAATTTTAAAAATAAGAGAAACCCTAGAACAAAACAATTTTATAAACACTGGCATTTTATCATATTCCGCCAAATACGCCTCTGCACACTACGGCCCTTTTCGGGATGCGCTAGATTCTGCGCCAGTTGATTTAATTGACGTTCCAAAAGACAAAAAAACCTATCAAATGGCCTATCATAACCGTACAGAGGCCATTCGAGAAACGCTTCAAGACATTCGCGAAGGTGCCGATATTGTGATGGTAAAACCCGGAATTTCTTATTTAGACATTGTTCGTGATATTAAAAACGAAGTAAAAGTTCCAGTTGCGGTTTATCAAGTTTCTGGCGAATATGCCATGATAAAAGCCGCGTCAGAAAGGGGTTGGCTCGATCATGATGCTATCATGATGGAACAAACAACGGCCATCAAACGCGCCGGTGCCGATTTGATTGCGAGTTATTTTGCCAAAGATATTTGCAGACTTTTGTAAAAAATTGTTTTAGAATCGTTCTAAAATCATTGGAATAACAATTCCTACAGCTATTGCCGAAAGTACCAAAACAAAATCTCGTTTATAGATTTTGAAAATATTTTGAAGAATATAAGCCAAAACCAAAACCGATAAAACTACTGCAATTTGCGCAGCTTCTATTCCTGCAGAAAAACTTAAGGTTGGCGCAAGTTTCTCGGTAAAAGTTCCCGATAATAAGTTTTTAAAATAGCTTGAAAATCCAAGTCCGTGAACGATTCCAAACAAAATAGTAATTGTTCCTACAACACCAATCCCATTGTTTTTTGTAGTTTTTTTTACCGTAAAAATATTATGAACTGCCGTTGCCAAAATCGTAATAGGAATCAACAGTTCAATATAATATGTTTTTACTAAAATGATTCCAAAAACAGATAACAGCAGTGACAGCGTGTGACCAACAGTAAAAAAAGTTGCCAAAACTAACACTCGTTTCCATGTTGCAAATGTAGCTGTGCAAGATAAAACCATTAAAAAAAGCACATGATCATAGCCGTTCAAGTCCAAAACATGCTTGATTCCTATTTGAAAAAACGTATAAAATTCTGACATAAAAAACGATTTTATTTGTTTTTAAAAATTCATTTTTTGCGGTTTCTAAAAAAATTTAGTTCAAAAAACCAAAATAAATATATCTTTGCAAGTGTAGTACATTTCCATTAAAAAATAAAAATTATATGTCATTTTCAGATTTATTTGATAGCGAATTTAATGCCAGAAACAAAGGACATTTTTCGGCCATCGTTCGAATTGCAGTTGCCGACGGCAATTTGAGCACCGAAGAGAAACAATTTTTAGACAAACTTAAAACACGGCTCGAAATATCGGACGTAGAATATGACGAAATTCTCGAAAATCCAAATAAATACCCAATCAATCCGCCGGTATTGCACATTCAACGCCTAGAGCGTTTATATGATTTGGCAAGAATGGTTTATGCCGATCATGTGTTGGGGCCAAAACAAAAAGAAGTTTTAACCAAATTTGCGCTTGCACTAGGCTTTACTCCTGGCAATATTCATTATATTGTTGACAAAGCGCTGTCACTATTGATGCTTGAAGTAGATTTGGATACGTTTTTGTATGAAATGCAACACATGAATAAATAATTAATATGTATCAGGCAATCAAAAAAAATGCAGTTAAAATTGTTTTAGGCATTTTTTTACTTTATTTTATAACGAATGTTATCGTGAATTGGAATGAAATGAAAGAATCATTTCAGCAAGGCTTTAAAGACGGACGTACTGAAAAAAAATAAAAAAACTATTGTTTTCTAGATTTTACTATTAGGAGTATTAAGAAAATTAAGTTGTGTTTGGCTTAATTTTCTTACTGATCTTAATGGTTTTATTTGTAAAAAAATTACACTTTAAAAGCTGAATTGTCTTTTAGTTATAATGTAGTTTTTTGTTTCGCTACAAAATTATTGCTTTGCAATTCAAGTAGTTCAGTGGCATTTTTGCGTTGTAAATTATAAATATTTCTGTCTTCGGCAATATCGTCATAAACCTTGTCGTGCATGACTGCCGATGTTTTTACAAGTAGATTTCGTTGGTGTCTGTCTTGGTCTAAAGTTGCCTTCAAAGCAGTTTCTAAATCTTCAAGTTTAAAGTCGTATTCGCCTTTTGGCGATAGTAACTTGGCAATAATTGGCGAGGTTTCTATTGCCAGAAACAACAACATGATAAAAAACGAAGGCAACCAAGGCAGTTTGTTGAGCGCATTTATTCTAGCCATCAATCCATCAAAACCATCGATAATTGGCTGTGTCTCGGCCACTTTTTTCTCTAAATCTGTTTGCAGGGTTTTTATTTTTTCTTCTTTGTCTTTAATTTTTGCTAGGTTAGAAACCAACAAAGTATCCATTTCTTTTTTGGCAAGGTTGTGTTTGGTTATTTTTTCTTTAAAAACAGGGCCTTTTCCAAGTTTTTTGGTGCCTGCTGTGCCTTCAGCTTCAGCAATATAGGTTTGGTAATATGCGTTAACTTCTTTTTCTTTTTTAAAATTTTCAGATTTTAGATTGTCGATTTCGGCTTTTAGTTTTTTGAGGTCGGTTTCAAAATAGTTGGCAACTTCTTTTTTGTTGGCAAGTGCCAGTGCATTTTTTTCTTTAAGCAAAACGGTGTTGATTTCTTTTTCAAAAATCTTTATTTCCAAAGGTTTAGAAATTACGATTGCAATGATAACCGCCAACACAATTCGTGGTGTTGCTTGTGCAAACTCTGCCCAAAAGCCGCTTGTTTTTCTGATGGTTGAGACAATATAACGATCGAGATTAAAGATAAGTAAACCCCAAACTAGACCAAACGCCATGGCAATAAATGCACTGTCAAAAACTGTGAACAGGGCATAGCTACTGGCAATAAAAGCCATGATAGCTGTAAAAAAAACAGTTGCGCCAATGCCAACATATTTGGTTTTCTCTCCTGCCGAACAATTATCAATAATGGTTTGGTCGGCACCAGAACATGCAATAAAAAATTTTTGTAACATGATGATTGATTTTTTGATGATTAATGATATGCAAAAGTAACGCCAAATTTTTAATTTTGTTACTTTAATATTTTTTTGATTATACAGCGGCTTATTTTTTATGTTGAGTATGCTCTAGATGTAAAGGAAAAACAATTGAGCGTGTGGCAATTTAGTTTTTTGGAATTTCAAGAACGACTCCCGACACTTTGGGAGAAGTTCCTTGAAATTCTAAAAAAAACTTTGCCTCTCGCTTGATTTTTAAGAAAAACAGCTGGATTGGGCACAAAAAAAAACACCAGTCGCAACTGATGTTTTTTATGCACTATTTTTTGAAAAAATTACTTTTTCTTTCCTTTTGCTGGTGCTTTTGCAGCTTTTGCGGCTTCTTGAGCAGCTTTCATTGCAGCACGTGAGATTCTCACTTGTGCAACAACGGTGTTGTCCGGGTGCAAAAGTTTGTAGTTATCTGCCGTAAGTGCAGTGACATACAGTTTGTTACCCATTTCAAGACCCGAAATGTTAGCCTCTATATTATCCGGCAAGTTGGCTGGCAACGCTCTAACCTTTAGTTTACGTTGGTTAAGGCGCAATACACCACCTAACAAAACTCCTGGCGAAACACCAGTGATTTTTACGGGAACTTCCATCGTAATCTCTTTATCATCAAATAGTTGAAAAAAGTCGATGTGCAAAATTTTGTCTGAAACTGGGTGCACTTGCAAGTCCTGAATCACGGCGTTAAACGTTTTTCCACCTTCCAAATCTATCACAACTGTGTGCGCATTTGGAGTGTAAACCAAGTTTTTGAAAGCTTTTTCGTCTGCCGAAAAATGTACCGTTTGATTTCCTCCGTAAAGCACGCAAGGAACCGCTCCAGCATTACGCAAGGCCTTAGTCGCAACTTTGCCCACGCTTTCTCTTTCTGATCCTTTAATTGTAATCGATTTCATTGTAAAAAATATAGTTAATTATTAAATTCTTTTTTTTTGAGCGTTTCGGCCCGCTCGTTCCTCGCAAAGGCCGCCGAGCTATTCGCTACAATCTTTTGCTCCGCTGCGCTCCACAAAAGGATTTTCGCTACTATCTCTAACGCAAACTGCACTATCAATGCAATTTTTTATCTAACAAAGAGATTTTTCTTAAACTTTGCCATAAACCGCTCCCCTCCTATTGCGGGGCTGGGGAAGGATTACATCAAAAACTTCCCGCTTATAGAATTGTTGTTTTGCACCATCTGCATAACTTCGGCAAATAATGGGGCGCAAGATACAACTTTTATTTTATTTGATACCTTTTTCAGCGGAATAGAATCTGTAACTATCAATTCGCTCAATTGCGAGTTTTCGATTTTTTCGTATGCTTCGCCAGACAAAATGGGGTGGGTACAAACTGCACGAACGCTCAAAGCGCCTTTCTCTATCATCAAGTCAGCAGCTTTTGCTAGTGTTCCGCCGGTGTCTATCATGTCATCGACCAGAATTACATTTCGTCCTCGAACTTCGCCAATGAGTTCCATCGTGCTGATTTGGTTGGCTACTTTTCGTTGTTTATAACAAATTACAACGTCTGAATTCAAAAATTTAGAATAGGCATAGGCACGTTTTGAGCCACCCATATCTGGCGATGCTATGGTCAAATTGTCTAAATTTAAGCTTTCTATATACGGCAAAAAGATCGTTGATGCAAAAAGATGATCAACTGGTTTTTCAAAAAACCCTTGAATTTGGTCTGCATGCAAATCCATGGTCATTACACGTGTTGCACCTGCGGCATCAAGTAAATTAGCAACAAGTTTTGCGCCAATTGGTACACGAGGTTTGTCTTTTCGGTCTTGACGAGCATAACCAAAGTAGGGAATTACAGCTGTAACATGGCGTGCCGAGGCTCGTTTTGCGGCATCGATCATCAATAAAAGTTCCATCAAATTGTCAGACGTCGGAAAAGTTGAGCAAACTATAAAAACCCTCAAACCACGAATAGATTCTTCGTATGACGGCTGAAATTCACCATCACTAAATTTTGAAAAAGTTACTTTTCCGAGTGAAACACCGTAGTTCTTGGCTATAAGTTCGGCAAGGTGTACACTTTGGGAACAGGCAAAAATTTTTGCTTCGGGTTCTTGATGTGACATTTGTTTTGATTTTTGAAAATAGTAACTCATTCAAATTTATTAATTAATAGTATAATAAATTGTAAATAGCTATTATTTAGTTGGTTAGTTGCGAAATGTTTTTTGCAGCTGCAAAATTAAAAATTAAAACGAAGTAGCCGATAATTTTTTTAGTTATTTTTTAGTGAATTCAGAATAAAAGATTATTTTTGCACTGTGTTAGAAAAGCATAATTTTGCTTTTGTGTTACAAATTTTTAGATTTGTATTGACTGCCAAGATGCCCGGATGGCGGAATTGGTAGACGCGCTGGTCTCAAACACCTGTGGGAAACCGTGCCGGTTCGACTCCGGCTCCGGGTACAAAACCTCTTGAGAAATCAAGAGGTTTTTTTGTTTTTGCTCAAAAAAAATCAAAATGATAAGTAAATAATATGGTACTTTGTTATTGGTACAAAATGATTATAAATTTCATCTCAAAAAATCAAAAAAAATTATTGATTATAAAATTTAAAAAATTATCTTTGCAAACTGAAAAAAGACAATTTTTATAACATGTTTTTTTCTTAAAAATTTATCTAAATAGCTATTAAATAAATACATAAGCAATGTCAAAAGTAATAGGAAAAGTTGCACAAATCATCGGGCCAGTTGTCGATGTGGTTTTCAATGGTCAAGATGTTGAACTTCCAAAAATTTATGATTCATTAGAAATTACCAAAAAAGACGGAACGTTACTAGTTCTTGAAGTACAATCTCACATTGGCGAAAATACCGTCCGAACCATTTCTATGGATTCAACAGACGGTTTGAGTCGTGGTTATGAAGTCGTAGGAACTGGAAATCCAATCAAGATGCCAATCGGGCCAGATGTTTACGGACGTTTATTCAACGTAATTGGCGATGCAATTGACGGTCTTGGCGAATTGCCAAAAACTGGCGATAATGGGCTTTCTATTCACAGGCCAGCACCACGTTTTGAAGATTTATCAACTTCGTCTGAAGTACTTTTTACAGGTATTAAAGTAATAGATTTAATCGAGCCTTATGCAAAAGGTGGAAAAATTGGACTGTTCGGTGGAGCGGGAGTTGGAAAAACGGTTCTTATTCAAGAATTAATCAACAATATTGCAAAAGGACATGGTGGTCTGTCGGTTTTTGCTGGCGTAGGCGAGCGAACTAGAGAAGGAAACGACCTTTTGAGAGAAATGCTAGAATCTGGCATTATCAAATATGGCGACGATTTTATGCACTCGATGGAAGAGGGCGGTTGGGACTTGTCTAAAGTTGATATGGCCGGGATGCGCGAATCAAAAGCAACTTTCGTTTTCGGACAAATGAACGAACCACCAGGAGCACGTGCAAGAGTAGCACTTTCTGGACTTTCGATTGCAGAGTATTTTCGTGATGGCGCAGGAACAGATCAAGGAAAAGACGTTCTTTTCTTTGTTGATAATATTTTTAGGTTTACACAAGCAGGGTCAGAGGTATCAGCACTTTTGGGGCGAATGCCGTCTGCGGTAGGATATCAACCAACTTTGGCAACAGAAATGGGTGCCATGCAAGAGCGCATTACATCTACAAACAAAGGCTCAATCACATCAGTACAAGCGGTTTACGTTCCTGCAGATGACCTTACTGATCCAGCACCAGCAACAACGTTTGCGCATCTTGATGCAACAACGGTATTGTCAAGAAAAATTGCTGAGTTAGGTATTTATCCAGCTGTAGATCCACTCGATTCAACATCAAGAATCTTGACACCACAAATTCTTGGAGCAGAGCATTATGACTGCGCACAACGAGTAAAAGAAATTCTACAAAAATACAAGCAACTTCAAGATATTATTGCTATTCTAGGTATGGAAGAATTGTCTGAAGAAGACAAACTTTCTGTGTCGCGCGCTCGACGAGTACAACGATTCTTGTCGCAGCCGTTCCACGTAGCCGAGCAGTTTACAGGTATACCAGGCGTTTTGGTAGATATCAAAGACACCATCAAAGGTTTTAACATGATTATCGATGGCGAACTTGACCATTTGCCAGAAGCCGCATTCAACTTGAAAGGATCAATTCAAGATGCAATTGAGGCTGGTGAAAAAATGTTGGCAGAAGCGTAAATTTGTTGTCGGTTGTCAGTTTTCATTTGTTCGGTTTTAACCATCAATATGCAATCATCAACCACCAACCATCAACTAAACACACATGACATTAGAAATCGTATCGCCAGAATATAAAATTTTTTCAGGAACTGTAACTTCTGTTGCGGCGCCAGGGGTTGATGGTAGTTTTCAGATTCTGAACAACCATGCTCCAATTGTGTCTATATTACGAAAAGGAAGTGTGAAAATTGAAGCCGATAAATTCAATTTCAGTAAAGAATCGCAGCATTTGTTCGAAAAAGATTCAGCCAATAAATATAATTTGTTGATAAATTCTGGAACATTAGAAATGAAAGACAACAAAATCATTATTCTTGTTGACTAATATTTGATAGCATCAAAAACAAAAACCATCTTGAAAAAGGTGGTTTTTTGTTTTTAAATATTTAGAGCACAAAATCCACTTTTCAAAAAGCAGTATTCCCGCTCGTGGCCATATCTTTTTTAAATTGTCGACCCTTCGACTGCGCTCAAGGTGACAATTTAAAAAAGGATATTTGCCGTGATCGGGGCTAATCCAAAAGTTTTAACTTTCAAAAAGCATCAGCAAAAAATTCCAAAAACCGTTTTAATTCGCAACGGCGAACAAGTCTGTGGCGAAAAAAAATCAAAATTACTAAATATTTTTTTTATCTAAAAAATCCCAAACAAAGAATAATCAAAGTAAAAATTTGTAGCAAATTAGCACGTAACGCAACTAATTTGAGACCTTGACGTTCTTCGCAGTTCAAATTAGTTGTATTGATTAATTTGAATTAAATTTGCAAAAAAAATCAAAATTATGCCTTTACAAAACATAGACCCTACACAAACATCATCGTGGCAAAAAATTGAACAGCATTTTCAAGAAATGAAAAACGTGCAAATGAAAAATTTGTTTGCAAACGATGAAGCTCGAACTGAAAAAATGCACATTTGGTGGAATGATTTTTTGGTTGATTATTCAAAAAACATTGCAACCACAGAAACCATTAAATTACTAACCGATTTAGCAGCCGAAGTTGGACTAAAACAAGCAATAGAAGCACAATTTAAAGGAGATTCAATTAACCAAACCGAAAATCGAGCTGTTTTGCACACAGCTTTGCGCGCCAAGAACAACGAAAACATTCAAGTCGATAACGAAAATATTTTTGACGGAATTACAGCTGTTAAACAGAAAATAAAAACTTTTACCAACCAAATCATAAATGGTGACTTAAAAGGTTTTACCAACAAACCATTTACAGACGTTGTAAACATTGGAATTGGCGGTTCAGACCTTGGCCCCGCAATGGTAGTCACGGCTTTAGAAGGCTACAAAAACCATTTGAATGTTCATTTTGTTTCAAATGTAGATGGCGATCATGTTCATGAAATCATTAAAAACCTAAATCCAGAAACGACACTTTTCTTGATTGTTTCAAAAACGTTTACTACACAAGAAACTTTGAGCAATTCCGAAACCATTAAAACATGGTTTTTAGAACCAAAATTTGGTGCGGTACAAGGCGATATTGCCAAACATTTTGTTGCAGTTTCTACAAACGTACAGCGTGTGACCGATTTTGGCATTCACCTTGACAATATTTTTCCGATGAAAGACTGGGTTGGTGGTCGATTTTCACTTTGGTCTGCCGTTGGACTCTCAATAAGTCTGGCAGTTGGTTATGACCATTTTGAGGAAATGTTGCATGGCGCAAACGAAATGGACAGTCATTTCAGAACCGAAAAATTTGAAAATAATATTCCCGTTGTATTGGCAATGTTATCTATATGGTATAACAATTTTTTTGGAGCCGAGTCAGAAGCGATTATACCATATAGTCAATATTTGTCTAAACTAGCACCCTATTTGCAACAAGCCATCATGGAAAGTAACGGCAAAAGCGTTGACCGAAATGGCAATTTAGTAAATTATCAAACTGGAAATATCGTCTGGGGCGAAGCTGGAACAAACTCTCAGCACGCATTTTTTCAATTAATTCATCAAGGCACAAAATTGATTCCGAGCGATTTTATTGGTTTTAAAAATTCGGTTCATGGCAACAAAGATCATCACGATAAGCTAATGTCCAATTTTTTTGCGCAAACCGAAGCATTGTTAAACGGAAAAACTGCTGCTGAAGTCCTAGCAGAATTTGAAGCACAAAATATCAGCGAAAGCGATGCAAAACTCTTAAAGCCATTCAAAATTTTTTCTGGAAACAAACCAACAAGCACCATTTTGATTGACAAGCTAACACCAAAATCATTAGGAAGTTTGGTGGCAATGTATGAGCACAAAATTTTTGTACAAGGTGTGGTTTGGAACATTTATAGTTATGATCAGTGGGGCGTTGAACTTGGAAAACAATTGGCATCAAAAATTTTAAATGAAATTAACAATAAATCAACAGAAACCCACGATTCGTCTACAACGTTTTTGTTGCGACATTATTTGAAACAATAACAAAATAGATGTGTTTATTGCATATTATTTAAAATTTAATGCCTTAATAAATATATTTCGTAATATTTAATAATAGTAATTACGATTCAATTTTTAGATTGTTAACACTAACTTAACATAAAACATAAATTATAGTTTGACCTTTGTGCTGAAATTTTATAAACTAAATAAATATGAAAAAAGTAATTTTTCTTTTAA
>JBDLWE010000109.1:0-2531 GCA_039804445.1 Bacteroidota bacterium
AAATATCAATGATGTTAAAAGTAGCATTTTCTGAAGAGGCCATTTTAAACGCTTTAACTAAATTCTGCTCTGCAAGTTCTAGTTTATTTGTTTGAAAATAATATGTTCCTAAATTTTCCAAATATTGCATTTCGACATCGAAGTTATTCAATTTGTCGAGTAATAACTTAACATCTTGCAAATAAATACTGGCATTTTCGTTTTTATAAATTGCCAAATATAAGCCAGCAATATTGAGCTTTGTGTAACAAATTTGTAATTTATTGTCGGTTTTCTCTGCAAACGCTAACGATTTTTTATAAAATAAGATTCCTTTATGATAATCTTTAAAATCATAGTAATATATACTGCCTAAATTGCCATATATCCAATTTTTTAATTGTAGGTCATCCGTTTTTTCAGCGTATACCAACGCTTTTTGATAAAACTCTAAAGCATGTTTTGAATTAGCAAATTCATTATAAATAACCCCAATTGAATTATATGAATAGGCAATTAACCGCTCGTCACCTAGAGTTAGTGATTTGAGCAATGCCTCGCGCGCTATTTGTAAAGACAACACATATTTACCTGATTGATACTGCACGCTTGCGCTATCAATCAAAGCAGTAATCGCAACTTGTTCAGGACTTTTTGATTGCGCACAAACCATTTGCAAAACAAAAAAACTAAACAAAACAATATATTTTCTATTCAAATCTTTAAATTGTAAAAAACGCAATCCAATAAAATGAAATGCGCTTTGAATTTAATTTCTAATTAGCTTTCGGTATTTCAATCGTTTTGGTGTCAAATCGCCACCTAATCTTTTCTTTTTATTTTCTTCGTATTCAGAGAAACCACCTTCAAAATAATAAACATCAGAATTGCCTTCAAATGCCAAAATATGCGTACAAATTCTGTCTAGAAACCAACGATCGTGAGAAATTACAACGGCACAACCCGCAAAGTTTTCTAGACCTTCTTCAAGTGCTCGAAGCGTGTTTACATCAAGATCGTTTGTGGGTTCGTCGAGCAGCAACACGTTTCCTTCTTCTTTTAGCGTCATGGCCAAATGCAGTCTGTTGCGCTCACCACCCGAGAGCATTGATACTTTTTTGTTTTGATCGCCTCCTCCAAAATTAAATCTGCTCAAATAGGCACGTGAGTTTACTTGACGACCGCCCATCATGATCAATTCTTGCCCGTCGGCAAAATTTTCCCAAATGGTTTTATTTACATCTATATTAGAATGAGATTGGTCTACATAAGCAATTTTTACAGTCTCGCCAACCGAGAAACTTCCCGAATCTGTTTCTTGTTCGCCCATTATCATTCTGAAAATAGTAGATTTTCCTGCACCATTTGGCCCAATAATTCCCACAATGCCCGCTTGCGGCAATGTAAAATTCAAGTTATCGTAAAGCAATTTGTCTCCAAAAGATTTTCCAACATTCTTAGCTTCTATAACATTCGCTCCAAGTCGCGGACCGTTCGGGATATAGATTTCTAGATTCTCATCAAGTTGTTTTTGATCTTCGTTAAGCATTTTGTCATAGTTTTGCAAACGCGCTTTTTGCTTTGTCTGACGTCCTTTTGCACCTTGACGAACCCAATCAAGCTCGCGCTCAAGATTTTTTCTGCGCTTAGACGCCACTTTCTCTTCTTGCGCCATTCTGGTCGATTTTTGGTCAAGCCACGACGAGTAGTTTCCTTTCCATGGAATGCCCTCTCCCCTATCAAGTTCGAGAATCCAACCTGCAACATTATCCAAGAAATATCTATCGTGCGTTACCGCAATGACTGTTCCGGCATATTGCGCCAAATGATGTTCAAGCCAAAGTACAGATTCTGCATCGAGGTGGTTGGTTGGTTCATCTAATAACAGAACGTCGGGCTGCTGCAACAACAATCTGCACAAAGCCACACGACGACGCTCGCCACCCGAAAGGTTTTTGATTGGTGTATCGCCATCTGGTGTGCGCAAAGCATCCATGGCAACCTCTAGTTTTGTATCAATTTCCCAAGCGCCAAGTGCATCAATTTTGTCTTGCAAATCTGCTTGACGGTTCATGAGTTTGTCCATTTTATCAGAGTCAGAATAGTTTTCTTCAAGTCCAAACAAATCGTTTATTTGATTATACTCTTCTAGAACTTTCATGGTTTCTGCAACGCCCTCGCGCACAATTTCGATTACGGTTTTTGAATCATCAAGAATAGGTTCTTGCTCAAGATAACCAACGGTATAGTTTGGTTGAAAAACCACATCGCCTTGATAGTTTTTGTCGACACCAGCAATAATGCGCAAAAGCGAAGATTTCCCTGAACCATTTAGTCCAAGAATACCAATTTTTGCACCATAGAAAAAACTCAAATAAATGTTTTTTAGAACAGGTTTGTCTGCTCCTGTATAAGTTTTGCTCAATTTTTGCATTGAGAAAATTACTTTTTTATCGTCTGCCATTTTATATCAATTACGAATTATCAATTACTATTTGTTTAAATACAATTTTTTTTGCACAAGAATATCCATCTAAACTTTTTTTACCATA
>JBDLWE010000110.1:0-6136 GCA_039804445.1 Bacteroidota bacterium
GGTCCTTTGGTAATTATAGACGGTTTTGCAGGTGCGATAGAATTGTTAAATCCATCAGATATCGAATCTTTTACGGTACTCAAAGATGCTCAAGCTGCAGTATACGGGTCAACAGGTGGAAATGGTGTTATTCTGGTGACTACCAAACAAGGTCGAAAAAACTCAAAAACCAAAGTAACTTTCAATTCCTACACAGGAATGCAAGAAACGTCTCGAAAACTAAATTTGCTTGACGCCACAGAATATGGTTTATTACTCAACGAAAGTTATGCTAATGGCGGAAGTGCAATCCCTTATCCGAATGTTTCTAATCTAGGTATTGGCACAAACTGGCAAAACGAAATTTTTAACAAAGCACCTATTTATAACAACGATATTGCGGTAAACGGTGGTTCAGAAAATATTACTTATATAATGAGTGCATCAAATTTAAAGCAAGAAGGCATTATTGGTGGCAATAAATCTGGTTTTAACCGCAGTAGCATTCGAATGGGAATTGGTGCCGACATTTCATCAAAAATAAAATTTAAAGCAAACGCAGTCTTTACAGATTTTAATCGTCAAGCTATCAATGAGGGTATAAATAGACAAGGTCAAAGCGAGGGAGGCATAGGTTCTGTTCTTTTTAATGCGCTAAACGTACCTGCAACACAAAATGTTTATGACAATAGTGGCAATTATACACTAGTTCCATCAACTCAAGGATTTGGAAATGAAGTTATAAATCCGCTTGCGCAAATAAATAACACGTACAATAGTTATAACTTAAAAACATTAAGCGGCACAGTTAGCGTTGATTATGCAGCTTTTAAAGGTTTCAAGTTTACGTCAAGAATTGGTTTTAATAACAGTAGAAGTAAAGGCAAATCTTTCTCTAAAATTATTGACTACGGCCCTAATAAAGTTTTTAATACCACAAGAAGCAGCGTATCGCAAAGCACCATAAACGAATTAAACTATACCGCCGATATTTTTGCAGAATATGAAGCTACTTTTTTTGAAAACAATAAAATCAAAGTAGCCGCAGGAACCACCATTTATGAAACCAATAGTTCTGGATTATTTGGTACAGGCTATGAAGTGCCATATAATTCATGGGAATTTGCAGACATTGCCTTGGCACAAGGCACAGGCGGTATAGGCGTGAGAGATACAGGTTCTTATGAAGGAATTGGCCGACGACTTTCTTATTTTGCAACAGCAGATTATTCATATAAAGGGCGATATTTATTAAGCGGAATTCTGCGCAGAGATGGAAGTCTGAAATTTGGCCCAGACAACAAATTTGCAATTTTTCCGTCGGTTTTAGCAGGTTGGATAATTTCTGATGAAAATTTTCTGAAAGACAACAAGCATCTCAATTATCTCAAACTTCGCGCAAGCTATGGCCTTCTTGGAAACGACCAGATTGGTGATTTTTTATATAGAACAAACTTGACAGGCGAAGCCACCTACGTTTTTAATAATGCCTTAGTAAATGGCGTTGCAGTAGGCACAGTGCCAAACCCGTTTGTAAAATGGGAGGCCGATACCAAAATTGATGTGGGTTTAGACCTCAAATTACTGAACAACAAAATCGATATTACAACAGATTTTTTTCAAAATACCAGAAACGATTTATTGATTCCAGGCATTCCAGTTTCAGGAATTTCGGGTTACAATGCCCCAGGCTCTGGAGCACCGACGGTAAACGCAGGAACGGTACGCAATACTGGATTTGAATTTGACATAAAATATAAAGAATCTTTTTCTGATGAATTTCGTTTTGGAGCAGGTTTTAATTTAAGCGCCCTTAAAAACGAAGTGCTAGCAGTAGACAACAGCACCGGATTTCTCGAAGGAGGTTCGTTTGGCGTTGGACAATCGCTACGCCCAACTCGCATGGTAGCTGGGCAGCCGCTTGGCGTTTTTTTCGGCTACCAAGCTGACGGAATTTTTCAAAACCAGTCCGAAGTAAACACCCATCCATCTCAATTGGCGCTTGGCGCAAATGCAGCACCGGGAGATATTCGTTTTAAAGACATTAATGGCGACGGAAAAATTGACACCAACGACAGAACATATATTGGCAGCCCTATTGCAGATTTTACAATGGGTTTCAATGTAAACTTTGATTATAAAAATTTTGATTTTGTGGCCTACTCGTTTGCATCAATTGGCAACGATATGATCAGAAATTATGAGCGCACAGAAGCCAACCTTAACAAACTGAATTATGTTTTAGGACGATGGACAGGCGAAGGCACAAGCAATTTTGTGCCACGAGTTACCAATGGTGCATCGGCAAACAACAATTTTTCGAGCTATTTTGTCGAAGACGCATCTTTTTTACGCATTCAAAACATTCAACTTGGCTACAGTTTCAAAAACAATTTTGTGCAAAAAGTAGGGATTTCAAAACTAAGACTTTATAGCTCTGTCAACAACATTTATACATTCACAAAATACAAAGGATTTGACCCTGTTGCCAATAGTGGTAGCGCGCTTGGTGGCACAATCGACTATGGATTTTATCCCACACCAAGAATTTATATGATTGGATTGAATGTTAATTTTTAAATATTTAAAAACATGAAAAAACACATACTTTTAACATTAGTAAGTTTCATAACTCTAACTTTATTGACCGTTTCTTGTGCAGATGATTTTGTGGTGCAAGACCCCCCATATACTTTAGATGCCGAAAACTATTTTAACTCAAAGACCGATTATGAAAATGCTTTAATAGGCGCTTATGATATGCTGCATTCAAGCTATATAAATGTCATGATGGGCGAAATTGCATCAGACAATACAAGCTCTGGTGGCGAGGCTGCGACCGATAATCCTGGCATTCAGCAGATAGACGACATGACGCACACACCAGTCAACGCAAACCTCAAAAACCTTTGGGACTGGATGTTTGCTGGTGTTCAACGCTGTAACTACATTCTTGAATTTAAAGACAAAATCGATTTTGATGGCAAAAACAAAATTCTTGCTGAAACTCGTTTTTTGCGTGCCTACTATCATTTTGAACTCGTGAAATGGTTTGGGGCAATTCCGCTTAACGGCGATAAACGATTTAAACTAGACGACGAAAAAAAAATTCCTCGCTCGCCATCGTCATCGGTGTATGCCACGATAGAATCTGATTTGCTTTTCGCAATAGATAATCTTCCTACTATAGCCACACAAACAGGCCGCGTAACCAAAGGTGCTGCCCAAGCCTTATTGGGCAAAGCTTATTTATATCAAAATAAATTTACTAATGCAGCCGCCGTTTTTGAAACATTAATAAGTACAAATCAGTATTCATTGGTAACAAACTACAACCGTATTTTTGAAAACGATTCCGAAAATAATGTAGAATCGGTTTTTGAAATTCAATATTCTGACGCACAAGGTGCAGATTTCGGCTGTTTGCAATGTAGCGAAGGAAATGTAGCGGTAGGATTTAATGGTATCAGAAACTATAGCGGTCCATTTTTTGACGGTGGTTTTAGTTTTAATGTACCAACGCAAGCTGCTGTAAACGCATTTGAACCGGGCGATAATCGTAAGAATGTAGCCATTCTAGACATTAATGCATGGGCAACCGCCAACAATGCAACTTTCGGCACAGGTTACAGACACACAGGATTTTATAACCGAAAATATCTTGCCCGGAAAGGCGACACTAACATTGGCGATCAAAACCTAACTAACCCTAACAACTACCGTTCGATTCGTTACGCCGATGTGCTCTTGATGGCAGCCGAAGCGCAGAACAAAACAGGAAACGACTTAAAATCAAGAACTTATTTAAACCTCGTTCGCAGACGGGCTTTCGCAGACTTGAACCACGATATTTCAGCATCAAACGCAGCATTACTAGATTTTATTTATGCAGAACGCCGCACAGAACTACTTGGCGAAGGACACCGGTTTTTTGATTTAGTAAGATCAAATCGTGCATCACAAGCAATAACTGGCTTTTCAACTGGCAAACATGAAGTGTTTCCTGTACCAATTGAAGAAATTCAATTTTCTGCTGGCAACTGGACGCAAAACTCTGGCTACTAATTTTTTAAAAAATACTGATATATGAAAAATATAAAACGATTTTTGTTCCTAATTATTCTGGCGGTAGCATGTAGTTGTTCAAAAGACGCTAGTCAACTAGATTTAGCAAGCATTTCGGCACCGTCTGCTATCGATGCAAAACTGACAGTCAAACCAGACAATTCTGGTAAAGTTACAATCGCTCCAACTGGCGAAGGCTTTACAAAATTTGATGTTTTTTTTGGAGATGGAACCGCAGCACCAGTAATCTTGTCTGCTGGCGAATCTATTGAACACACTTACCTTGAAGGAAATTTTCAGATCAAAATCATTGGCACAACACTCAACGGAAAAACAACCGAAAAACTAGTCCCACTTGCTGTTACATTTTTTGCTCCTACAGATTTAATCGTTACAATCGCACCTATTCCAAATAATACTTTAGGAATTACGGTAAAAGCCGAAGCTAAATTTGAAACTGGATTCAGAGTATTTTTTGGAGTTTCGCCTACAGAAATGCCAGTTAGTTTTCTAGAAGGCGACGTAATTTCGCATGTATACCAAAATCCAGGAACATACACAGTGAAAGTAATAGCCGTAACTGGTGGGGTTGCAAAAACAGAATATACGCAGGTAGTTACCGTGACAACTCCTATATTAATAGCAATGCCTCTCACATTTGAGTCTGCAACTTTGCCCTATAATTTCACAAGTTTTGGCGGTGCTAATACAGTAGTTGATAACAATCAAAGTGCATCAGGCATAAACACTTCGCCCAAAGTTGCCGCATTGACCAAAGGAAATGGCTCGCAAACATGGGCAGGCTCTTTCATCGAACTCACAAATCCAATTAACTTTTCTGTTTTAAAAAAAATTAAAATGAAAGTTTGGTCGCCGCAAGCAGGCATTATTGTTAAAATGAAATTAGAAAATTTTTCTAATCCTGCTACAAATATCGAGCGTGATGTAACACTTTCAACAGCAAATTCGTGGCAAGAAATAACTTTTGATTTTACTGGTATAAGCACTACAAATACTTTTCAGCGCGTGGTAGTATTTTTTAATTTTGGAGTTGCTGGAAACGGATCTACCTACTATTTTGATGACATTAGTCAGTCTAACTAAAATATTTTTTAAATTATAAATTATGAAAAATCGATATATTTTGAATCTATTTAGCTTGTTAATACCTTTTTTAATGCTCAATTGTCAAGAAGATGCACTTAGTTTTGGCGACATTAATGCACCCGCAAATTTGCAAGTGACCGCAACAATTATTGGCAAAACTGTGGCTGCACCATTTGGTGATGGCTCAGGCAAAGTCAATTTTATTGCAACTGCTACAAACGCAATTTCATACAAATACATTTTTAGTGATGGCACGACCGAAAATTCGCCTAGCGGACAGTTTGTAAAACGTTTTACTAAAAACGGTATTAACAAATATGAAGTCACAGTTGTTGCGGTTGGAAAAGGTGGCGTAGCTACGGCAAAAATTATTGAAGTCGAGGTTTTAAGTACATTCACAGATGCAGAAGCTCTGCAGTTTTTGACAAACGGATCGCAAAAAACTTGGTATTTTTCGGCTGCGGAAATTGGGCATTTAGGCGTTGGTCCAAACAACGACGATAATCTTAAAAATTATTACGCAGATTTTTACAACGCAAGCCCTTTTGAGAAAAGTGCATCAGCAGAAAGTAGTTGCTTATATGAAAACAAACTAAAATTTTCTATCGTTGGTGGACTTTTGAAATATGAATTAGACAACGGCGGAAAAACATTTTTTAATGCTGCATATCAAAACGTTGGTGGAGGTTCTGCAGGATATGATTTCTGTTATAATTTCAACACAACAGGTCTAAAAACAGTTACTCTTGCTCCATCAGAATCTAAACCCGAAGCTAACAAAAAACGAGGTACTGTTCTTAATTTTTCTGACAATGGTTTTATGGGATATTATGTAGGAAACAGCTCATATGACATCATGTCAATAACTGCCAACCGCATGGTGGTTCGCGTATTGCAGGGCAACAATACTGCATTGGCTTGGTATCACATTTTTACTACCATACCGCCCGTTCAAGATCCTGTGGTCGATTATACAAATTTGGTT
>JBDLWE010000111.1:0-18094 GCA_039804445.1 Bacteroidota bacterium
GAGCAACAAAGCAATCTCTTTAAAAGATTGCTTTGTTGCTCGAAATGACAGATTGGGAGCGGAACACCGGCGCGCTCCCCGCCGCGGCGGGCGCGCGAAACGCCCAAATGAAAGATAGTTATTGAACGGATTTTATACCTTAAGTTTTATGACAATAGGGTTGTAAATTTTGGAGGGTGTCTTGCTAAATTAAACCTTTATGTAACCCCAATTTTCGCCGGTTTCAATACGTTTAAGATGTGTTTCGCTTATGTTAAATTGTTTGGCAATCAATTTTTTGCGTGTTTTTCTATCAGGGTCTTGCAGAATTTTTTTTATTCGCATAACCTTTGTAGCCGTCAGCTTGGCACCATCTTTTGTTTTTGAACTATTTCTAGCTATAAAGGCTTCTTGAGAGGCTTTTACGTGTGGGCTGGCTTGTGCATGTGCAAGCATTTCTGTGCGTGTGGCCCATTTTAGATTGTTGACGTTGTCATTATCGCGAACATAATCTAAATGTAGCACGTTTGTCTGTTCTTCATTATCTTTTGGCAAGAATGCCTCTGCTACCATTTTATAAAAAAATTTATGTTTATAAAGTTTTTTTCCTTCTTCGGTAACAGTATATCTAAATATTTTATAGCCGTCAATATAAGTCCCGTTTAATTCGTTTCCATCTTGAAAATCTTTTTTAAAACTAAATAATCGACCACGGCTGGTAAGTGCATATCGCAACTTTAGCGATTTGTGAACAAAGTATTCACGCGCCTCTTCGCTTGGATAAAATCTCATCATTTTAAATTGTAATTAAATATAATTGTAGTTGTAAAGTAGTTAATACAAAAGTACTGCTTTTATTACAACTAAAAAATTAAAATTAAATAAATTGAGTTTATAAACAATTTATAATGCGCCAATTAACTAAAAAAAATAATTGGGTTTATTTTGCTTTTTCTGAACTGATAAATGACGTATCGTAGCCAGAAAATTTTTTCATGTAAGTTATTATCGAAGTGCCGAAGGCATCTTTTTTAACTTTTCTTCCATTTGATTTAAAGAATTTTTTTACAGAACCAACTCCGCCAAGATGTGCCGCAGCAAGTATTCCTGATTCAGTGATATCTATTCCGTTTAATTGTTTGCCATCAAAATTTTCTATTTCAGATCTAAGCTCTTTTTTATTAATGGTGAGCAATGAAATAAATGCTTTTTCTTGCAATTTAGGACTATTTAAAAAACGAATAGAATCTTTAATGCCTACAGCGTGAAGTGAAGAACTGCCAAATTGATATTTTCCCATATAGCCAAAGGTATTTACCATATTGTATTTTCCTTGTGACTCTTTAAAGCCAAGTGCTTCTTTAAAACCTGTGAAAGATTTTCCGGTAAATGGTGTATCTGATTTGGGGTAATCGGTCTCGTGAATTGAAGGTAATATGTGGGGTTCATGATTTTCTCTATTTATAAAAAACCATCCATCTTGTTCGCAGTTCAAAGGTTTAAATCCTTGACCAATAAAAAGAACAACAATTGCAATCGACGAGTAAAAAAGGCATTTCTTTATCATAAAATTATTTTCTTCTGATGCTGTCACTATCAGAAATTTCTGTGATGCAAAGATACGATTTTTTATAGATACATGAAAATGAGGTTGTTAAAGTTTTGTAAATTCTGTTTCATAACTTGCCACGCATTGTAAAAGGCCTTATTGGCAGTGGTCGTTGTAATTTTTAGTAATGCAGATAACCTTCAATTTTGTTAGAAATACAAGTGTTTATTTTTAATTCTTATATTTGAATTTGATTAAAAGACTAAAAAAATTAGGTTTTTTGAGGTACTCAAAATTTAATTGTACAGTATTTTCTGTAATACTCAAGAACTATCTTTTTACACCTTGTTTATTAATCCACGCAATGTATTTTTGTCTGTTTACTTCGTGTTGTGCAGGCGTTTTTGCAAATTCATGATAACCAAAATTGGTGACACTAGCGCAAAAATAAATATAGTTATGTTTCTTTGGTTTTAAAACAGCGTCCAGTGCCGTAACATCTGGCATGGCTATTGGGCCTGGAGGAAGCCCAGTATTTTTGTAGGTATTGTATGGTGAATCTGTAATAAGATCTTTGTTTAGTACGCGTTTTATCACTAATTTAAAATCGTTGCTATTTTTTTTTACGGCATAAATTACTGTGGGATCAGCCTCGAGCTTCATACCTTTTTTTAATCGGTTTAGGTACACGCCAGCAACTGTGGGCCGTTCGTCTTTTTTTACTGTTTCTTTGTGGACTATAGAAGCTAGAATCGAAACTTGTATGGCGTTCAAGTTTTGAGTTTTTGCTAATTCAAGTCGCTCTGTTGTCCAAAACGCACGATATTCTTTTGCCATCTTGTCACGAAATTTGTCGGCAGTTGTGTTCCAAAAAAATTCGTATGAATTAGGGATACAGACAGACAAAACATTTTCTTTGGTTAAACCATTTTTTGACAGAAAATCTGGTTCTAAAAATGATTTCATTATTGCAGTGCTATCACATTCGAGTTGCGATGCTATTCGACCGCCCAAATCTTCTATTCGTTCTTGATTGTTAAACGCTATTTGAACAGGTTTGTTTTGACGAAGCGAGTTTATTATTTCGTTAGTGTTCATGCCTTTTTTCAACTCGAATTGGCCAGCTTTTACATTTGAATTGTATTGCTTTTTTTCGGCAACCATTTCAAATTTATCCATGTCTTGAACAAAAGCCGCAAGTATTTGCTTCACTTTTTGGTAATCTGAATTTGTAGGAATATTCACAAAAACAGTTTCTTGATCAAACTTGGTATTTGACGAAAATATTTTGCGATACAATATGTATCCATAAATAGATGCAATGCTTATGATTACAACTGCAACAATACTTATAAATCTCTTCATTTTATTTTAATTATTTTTTATTTTATGATTGATTCCTTAATTTCTGCAAAAAAACTTCGTCTTTATATATACCGTTTACCAAATTCCAGTTTTTTTTAATTCCAATTTTCTCAAATCCAAAATTAGAAAAAAGATTAAGGCTCGCTGTATTTTCAACAGATATATTTGCAAATAGTTGATTTATGTTTAAATGATAAAAAGCGTAGTCTGTCAAAATTTTTAATGCTTCGCTACCAATGCCGGTGTTTCTATTTGATTTGTTTTGAATCAAAAGGCCTATCCCTGCTCTATTATTTTTTGGGTCATATTCAAATAAGTCTATAAGCCCTAGTGGATCTTCGGTAGCCTTTTCGCAAATTGCAAGTCGCAGTTGTTTAGCTTCAAAAATATCTTGATGTGCATTTTCTAAATATTGTTTTATCAAAAATTTGCTGTAAGGCGTTTGTGTGCCTGATATCTCCCAAACATCTATATTGTTTTCAACTTCATAAATAAAGTCTAAATCAATTGGCTCTAAAGCTCTTAAAAATATATTTTCACCTTTTAAATACATTTTTTAGTTTTTAAAATTATCAATTGTTCCTTCAAAAACAAAGTCTGCTGCGCCTGTCAAATAAATATCAAAATATTTTTTGGCATTATTTTTAAAACAAACTTGAAGTTTACCGCCTTCTACCAAAATATTTATAATGTTTGCAGTAGTGTTTTTAGAAAAATGCATGGCAACTGCAACAGCTGTTGCGCCTGTACCGCAAGATAATGTTTCGTTTTCTACACCGCGCTCGTATGTTCTGATCGCAAAAGTATCTTGACTTATTTTTGATACAAAATTTACGTTAGTACCATCGGGTAGATATTTTTCTGAATATCTTATGAATGATCCTTTAGAATTGATATCTGTATTTTTTAAATCATTACAAAATTCAACATGATGCGGCGAACCCGTGTTTAAAAAATAATGATCATCTTTTTTTTCGATATCAAAAACATCACTCATTTTTAAAGATACAATATTTCGGCCAGTTATTATTGCTTCGTGAATGCCGTCTATAGCCTCAAAAATCGCACTATTGTCGATAATTGCAAGTCGTTTTGCAAATGCCACAATACATCGTCCGCCATTGCCACACATGCTACTTTGATTTCCGTCGGCATTAAAATAAATCATTTTAAAATCAAGGCTGTCGTGATTTTCTAACAAAATCAAACCATCGCCACCAATGCCAAATCTACGGTCACACAATGTTGCAATAAGTTTTTGATTTGATTGTTCAAACTGCAAGTCTCGATTGTCTATCATCACAAAATCGTTTCCTGTGCCTTGGTATTTATAAAATTTCAAAATCTTTAATTTTGTTGTAAAAGTAGCAAGTATTTTTTAAAGGCACAGCAATTTGCATGATTTTTGTGTTTTATGTAATTGTATTTAAAATACCAAATGTTAAAAAAAATATAAACATCGTTAAACGTCCGTTAAAGCATTTTTCAGAAAATAGAAATTTCGTAAATTTGTAACTGCATAACTTTAAATCAGAATTAAAATGAAAAAATTTGGAAGTTTATTAATAGTATCTCTATTGAGTGGTGTGTTAACGCTTGGTGCTTACAAATTATTTTTTGACACCACAGCCAACAATAACGCTATTATAACAACAGCCCAGCCAAACAACTACGCCAGAAGCGTTGGTTTTGGTGCAGAAACAGTCGACTTTGCAACCGCCGCCGACAAAGCAGTTCATTCTGTAGTTCACGTAAAAAACGTATCGCGCAGAATGGTAAATAACCCGATCATGGAATTTTTTTATGGCTACGGCGGTCAACAGCAACAGGAGCAAGTTGGCACAGGCTCGGGCGTAATCATTTCTGAAGATGGGTATATCGTGACCAACAACCACGTCATAAAAGATGCCTCGGATATCGAAATTACGCTCAACAACAAAAAAATTTATAAAGCAAAAGTCATCGGTACCGACATAAAAATGGATATTGCACTTCTCAAAATAGATGCTCCAGAAAAGTTGCCATATTCTGTTTTTGCCGATTCAGATGCAACCCGCGTAGGCGAGTGGGTTTTGGCGGTAGGTAACCCGTACAACCTTACATCGACAGTCACAGCAGGCATTATATCTGCAAAAGCCCGAAATCTCGACACCAATGGTATGCAGAGTTTCATTCAGACCGATGCAGCCGTAAACCCTGGAAACAGCGGAGGTGCGCTTGTCAATACCCGTGGCGAACTCATTGGCATAAATACCATGATATCGTCTCAAACAGGATCATACGTTGGCTATTCATTTGCTGTACCTAGCAATATTACTCGCAAAATCATCGAAGATTTAATGCAGTTTGGCAACGTGCAACGCGGCATTCTAGGCATCGAAGGTCGAGAGCTAAACGGTGCATTTGCCAAAGAGCTCAAAATCAGTGAGTCAGAAGGTGTCTATGTTTTTAAAGTGACCAAAAAATCTGGCGCAGATTTGGCTGGAATCCTAAAAGGCGATATAATCATAAAACTTGATAATCAATCTGTTAGTACAATGGCAGAATTGCTGGGTTATATCAACTCTAAAAGACCAAACGACAAAATTCAGGTATCATACATTAGAAATGCCAAAACGCAGGTAGCTGCCGTTACGCTGGTCAAAAACGTCTTGGTAACCACAGAATTTAAAGGACTTGAGCTTGAGGATATTGTAGAAGCAGATAAAAAGAAATTCCGAATCTCTGAAGGCGTAAAAATCAAAGCAATTTCTAACGAAAGACTCATGGGTTATGCCGACGAAATAAAAGGCGGAATAATCACAAGAATTGGCAACACTGCTGCCACCGATGTCGAGACGGTTTCACGTCTAATGGCAAACGTAGACGACAAGCAAAGCATTCAAATAGAGATGATTACGGCAAATGGGCAAGTCGTAAGGCTGTACTTATAGCGCATTGTTTTTCTTGAAAAAGAAACCGTTTCTACCACGAAACGGTTTTTTTATTTTTTTATAAAAAATGTTTCAAATATTTTGGGCGTTCCCAACAGTTGATTTTTCGTTTTGAAAAAAAAACAAATAATCAACTGTTGCGTCAGGCTGTCGGCACTCGCTTTTTTGGTCTCGTCTCGTCCCAAAAGACGAGACGAGACCAAAAAGAGCTCAAACAAAGCCTCTATCCTTAACGCGGTACTGCGGGCAAAAAACAGTAAACAAAAATTTAGCAGCAAAAAAATAAACCAATACATGTGTTTCAATACATAAACTTGGTCAACGGTAAAACCAGCGTTAGGTGTTGAGCGGAAATCCTGTCATTGCGAGGAACGAAGCAATCTGTCAGGAGATTGCTTCGTTCCTCGCAATGACAGATTGGGAGCGGAACGCCCAAGCAATCTGGCACCAAAAAAAAGCCTGACGAATCATCAGGCTTGTGCGTAATTTTATCGGCAACGGTCTACCCTTTTTTCAATTCATTTTGAAAGTATTTGAAAGGCACTAGCAACATCCCAAAGCACTCGCCATCGCCTTTGCCCACGTGTTTATGATGCATTTTGTGCGCACGACGAACTGCACGTGCATAAAAGTTATTTGCGTTTCTAAACATTTTGAATCGTTGATGAATAAAAATATCGTGAACCATAAAATAGGCAAAACCATAGGCAAAAATCCCGAAACCTACGGCAAGGCCAATTTCGAGCATGCCGCTGCGCCATAAAAAGAAAAACCCCATGCTTATCACGGCATAAATGATAAAAAAAGCATCGTTGCGCTCGAACCACGAGTCGTGGTCTTTTTTGTGATGATCGGCGTGCAACGACCACAAAAAGCCGTGCATGATATACTTATGACTAAACCACGCCATAAATTCCATAAAGAAAAACGTAACGAAAAACACCAAAACATGCAACCAAATTCCCATAATTTTTTTGTTTTTAATTTTTTAGTTTAAATAATATTCAGTTTGTTTTTGACATAGCATTTGGCAAAAAGCCCGTATTTCTGGTAATCAGGAACCCGAATTCTTGCATTTTTTATCTCTTCAGACGGTGTGCTTTTTAGTTTAGAAAGCAATTTTTTGTAGTAAACATATGCCGTGTACACGCCAAATTTGGCATCGGTTGGCAGGTTTACAATCCCTTCATAACCAGCATCAAAATCGTCTTCTATCTCTGCGATTATTTTTTGTTTTGATGCTTCGTCAAGCGCATTTAGGTCAGTATCTGGAAAATAAGTACGACTCAAATCATCAAAATCGGCTTTTAAATCTCTTAAAAAATTTACTTTTTGAAATGCAGAACCTAACCGCATTGCAGACGACTTTAGTTGGTCATACAAGTCATTATTGCCGTTTACAAAAACCTTTAAGCACATCAAACCCACAACATCTGCCGAGCCAAAAATATATTCGTTATACTCTTCACGTGTTGTGTATTCTTTTTTGCTCAAATCAAGTTTCATACTTTTCATGAAAGCATCAATCAGGTTTTGCGGAATTTTATATTTATGAACTGTGTGCTGAAACGAATTTAAAATCGGGTTTAAACTTATTTTTTGCTGCAGTGCAGTTGCCAAACTATCTTCAAAAATCCCAAAAAGTAGCTCTTTGTTATAGTCATGAAAACTGTCGACAATTTCGTCGGCAAAGCGCACAAAACCATATACGTTATATATATCTTGTTGAATAGAAGGTGCTAACATTTTTACGGCTGTCGAAAACGATGTACTATATGCGTGGGTGACCTGCCGACTGCATTCAAAAGAAACTTTATCAAAAATCGATTTCATATATTATTAAGCAATTATTCTTGGGGACTGTTTTTGGACATCGAATATAGTTATTATTTTTCTTATTTTAAATGTTTTTCTATTAATTCAGCAACAAGTTTACCTGAAATCAATGCAGGCGGAACACCAGGACCAGGTACGGTTAGTTGTCCAGTAAAATATAAATTTTCTACTTTCGGGCTTTTTAATTTTGGTCTCAAAAAAGCTGTTTGTAGCAATGTATTTGCCATTCCATAGGCATTACCTTTATAAGAGTTATATTCTGACACAAAATCGTTTTTGCAAAATGATTCGCTAAAAATGATATGATTTCTAACATTTTGTTGTGTCAAATTTTCAAATCGTGTTATTATTTTTTCAAAATATTCATCACGCAACAATTGCGTATCTTCAATTCCGGGTGCCAACGGAATCAAGAAAAACCCTGCTTCTTGCCCTTCGGGCGCTGCTGTTAAATCTGTCTTCGATGGAAAATTTGCATAAAACAAAGGGTCTTTTGGCCACTGCGGATGGTCGTAAATATCTTTGGCGTGCTGCTCAAAATCTACATCAAAAAATAGCGCGTGATGCGAAATATTGTCAATCTTTTTGTCAAATCCTACATAAAACAGTAATGACGACGGCGCAAAAACTCGTGAATTCCAATAGTTTTCAGAATATTTTCGGTGTACTTCGTCAAGCAATGTTTCGGTATGATGATAATCGGCTCCGCTCAAAACTATTTCTGCTTTAAAAATTTGTCCATTTACGGATATTCCTGTTGTTTTTTTATTTTCGACAATAATTTTATCAACGTTAGCATTTGTAATAATATGAACACCAAGACTTAAGGCCAATTTTTCTATGGCCGCAACCACATTGTGCATTCCCGTTTTTGGATGCCACGTTCCCATTCCGAAATCGGCATAGTTCATAAAACTATAAAACGATGGTGTGTCTGACGGTTTTGCGCCGAGAAACAATACAGGAAATTCTAAAATTGATACAAGTCGTGGGTTTTTAAAAACCCTACGTACGTCGCGACTTATGTTGCTTAAAAACTGACCTACTTTTTTGGCAGTTTCAACTGTTATCAATTCAAGCGGAGAAACGCCCGGTCTGTAAACTAATTCTTTGATAGCAATGTCATAATTTTTTTTAGCGTCTGCAATAAATTTTTCCAGTTGTACGCCGCTGCCTTGCTCAATTTTATCAAATTCGGCAACAATTGAGTCAAGATTGTCAGCAATTGCTATAAAATCGTCAATTCCAAAATATACTTGATATGCAGGATTAAGTTTTATAAGCTGGTAATAATCGCTAGTTTTTTTATCAAAATCGGCAAAAAATCTATCAAAAACATCGGGCATCCAATACCAACTTGGCCCCATGTCAAAAGTAAAACCATCTTTTTTTAGCTGGCGCGCGCGACCACCAATTGATTCGTTTTTTTCAAAAACGGTAATCTTGTGCCCAGCTTTGGCTAAATAACAGGCAGCAGACAATGCCGAAAAACCTGAACCAATAATTTTTATATGTTTGCTCATTTAAATTTTAAAAAAACTGTAAAAACAAAAAATAACTGACGCAAAAATAGCGTTTAAACAAAACAATTGTCACTAAACAAATGTTATATTAGCTAAATTAGAATGTATTTGTAGTAAATATTTCTTTACAAATAATGTACTAAATCTGTAATCGAATGAAAAACATTTGTCTTTTCAGTGATATTTTTAGTCTCAAGGTATTCAACCATTCGGCCAATCAACCAAAGTTCAGAAGTTTCGTCGTTTAAAACTTGCTTGTTGAGTTCCAAAATATAATCATTAACACCGTCTTTGTCTGGCTCGACCGTTAGATATGACAAAAACGTAAGATTGTTGAAATAGTTTTTGATATCCAACAAGCTTTCGATCGGAATGCTCTCGCCAAGATATATCGTGCGATAGCCTTGCAAAAGAATTTCGTAGTTTAAATACATCAACCCAAGTTCGTGAATTTCGTTTGAAGGTAAATACAAAACAAATGTTCGCGAATCGTTTGTTGGTTGGTTATACTGCATTTTTTCGGTATTTACCAAAACTTTTTGCTTGATTAAATACGTAATAAAATGTTCGTGTGCTGGCGAGATAGTGTCGGTTTGCCACAAAAGTCCAATTTCATTCATCAACGGAATAAAAACTTCATGAAAAACTTCTCTAAATGATTTTTCTGACAATAAATCGTCGTAGGTTTTAAAAAACAACGATTGGTCAAAATTCATCATTGACATTTTGAAAGCCGAAATCGCATGATGTTTTACGCTTTTGTCGGTCACAATATCACGAACCAAAACCGGAATTTTGTCTTCAGGATATTTTGATATTTTCGAAATTTTGTAGCCGTGATTGTGCAGTAGCGTGATGTTTAACAGTTTTTGAAGACTAGTTAAATCATAGAACCTAATGTTAGTATCGGTTCGCATGGGTTCAAGAATGTTATAGCGCTTTTCCCAAATACGGATAGTATGCGCCTTGATTCCCGAAAGATTTTCTAGGTCTTTAATACTGAAAACATTTTTAACATTATTCATAGCATTGAATTTTTTGTTTAACAAAAGTAGTGTATTTCTTAAACAAAACAATTTTTTGATAAAATTATTATGAAATAATTATCATATATGCTGTAAAACGATAGTTATGTGGGTTTATCTTGCTCTAATTTGAAATGGTTCTAGGGAAAAATCAGAGGTTTGTCGAACGTAATTTTATATTCGACTTGTGATGCCGCAATGACCGACAGTACGCCAAGAGTCAATGCCGTTACAGCTACTACTTTTGCAACGTCAGTTTTTTTCGATTCAATTTCCCGAATATCTCTCAAATGAATTTGTTGCGGCAAACCGTTAATTAAATAATAAACAATGCTATCTGAAACATTTGTTATTCGAACTTTAGAAAATTTGTTGGTTTTTGCGATTTTATATTTTCTACCGTTATTGATTTCATGGGTTTTTAGGTCGAAGGTTTGGTAGGATTTGCAGTTTTGGAATAATGTTAAAATAGAAAGTAAAAAAATGATATGCTTCATAAAACTATTTTTTGAAGTTGTACTTCACACCAAAATTAGTTAAGGAGTTCTCGGTTGTGTAACTTTTTCTTTGGCCGGAACCTTTAACACTACCGCCCGTATGGCTTTCGAAATCTATGTATATTACTAAATTTTGATTCAAAAAGTAGTTAAAACCTAATCCAAGCACCATAGCGCCATAAATTTTGTCGTTTTCTAAATTTAAGATTCTATCGTCTGATTTATAAGTTCCATTGCCTTCTGTTTCAAAAATTTGGTTATAACCAATTTTGAAACTTCCAGCAAAATTTTTTCTAATGCAGAATTCCCATTTTATGCATAAAGGAATTGCAATTTGTGCACCGCTGAAATTTCCGCTGTAACTTGGTCTTCCGCTGGAGCCAAAAAATCCCGCAAATGAGCCACTACTTTTTATCTCAGGTTCAAAATAAGAAACACCAGTTTCAAAATATTTTATTTTGCCTGACAGACTCCAATGTCTAGCAAAATAGTATTCAGCAAGAATTCCGCCTTGAAACGTTTGCCGAGACTCTCCTAAATTCAATGAAGCTATTCGGTTTGAGCCAATTTCTGCCCCAAAATACCATTGTCCTTTTGGGTTGACAATATCTTTGGAAGGCAGTTATGCGGATGTATTAAGATAGGTAAAAATTGTAATACAAAAAGATAATTTTTTCACGGTTCAATTATTTTATCAGCACAAAAAAACAAAGTTCTGAAAAAACAAATGTCCTGAATTATACCAAAAGTGTAAATCAGGACAAATTTTTTTGTGAAATAGTTCTAATATCAAATAGTGTAAATCTGCAATCGTTGATCTACCCCTCATTTTCTTTATCTAAATATTCTTGAACAATTTCAATTGCGTTTGTAACCACGTCGCTTAATGCCACGATATAAGTCCCGTCTTCGGCAGAATTGATGGCGTGTTTGATGGCTTCGGTTTCTTTGGTAATAATTTCGTGCGTAATGGTGCGACCCGACGAGGCAATACCTTCGAGAATTAGATTAATGATTTCGGTTTCTGATCGACCACGTAAATGTTTTTCTTGTCGGATAATTATGTGATCAAACATTCTGGCTGCAATTTTGGCGCATTCGCGAATGTCTTCGTCGCGGCGGTCGCCAACTCCTGCAATAATTCCAATTTTTTTGGTGGCTGTAACACTTAATAAATAATCTTCAACGCCCATATATCCTGTGGCATTGTGCGCAAAATCTATCATGACTTTAAACTTTTTGAAGTCAAAAATATTCATTCTACCAGGTGTTTGCGCTGCAGACGGAATAAAAGTTTGTAGTGCCAAACTGATGTCTTCGGTCTTAAAGCCTTGAAGGTAAGCTGCTAAAGTTGCTGCTAACGCATTGGCTATCATAAATTTGGCTTTTCCGCCCAAAGTCAAAGGCACGTTTATGGCGCGTTCTACTCTAATTTTCCACTCACCTTTTTTGATGGTGATAAATCCGTTTTCGTAAACCGCAACAATCTTGCCATCACGAGCCAATGTTTTTACAAATTCGTTGTCTTCGGTCATACTAAAGTATGCAATATTACAACTCAAATCGGCTGCGATTTTTTTGCAATGCTCGTCTTCGGCATTCAAAATGGCCCATCCATCTTTTTTTACACTACGAACAACGACGCTTTTTACTTTTGCTAAATCGTCTAGCGTATGAATGTCGTTTATGCCCAAATGATCTTCGGCAATGTTGGTGATAATGCCTATATCGCAGCGGCTAAAACCAAGACCTGCTCGAAGAATGCCGCCACGAGCCGTTTCTAAAACTGCAAATTCTACGGTTGGATCTTTCAAAATATATTCGGCAGAGATTGGGCCAGTGGTATCGCCTTTTTCCATCATGTGGTTTTGTACATAAATGCCGTCTGATGTTGTAAAACCTACTTTGTATCCATTGTTTTTTACAATATGAGCCAAAAGTCGGGTAGTAGTGGTTTTTCCGTTTGTGCCCGTGATAGCAATAATAGGAATGCGGCTAGGTTTGCCCAATGGATACAGCATGTCTATAACGGGCGATGCCACGTTGCGAGGCAATCCTTCTGACGGGGCGAGGTGCATGCGGAAACCCGGTGCGGCGTTTACCTCGAGAATACAACCGCCGTTTTCTTTGAGTGGTTGTGTGAGGTTTTCGGCCATGATGTCGACACCGCAAACATCCAAGCCAATTACGCGTGAAATGCGTTCGCATAAGAAAATATTTTCGGGGTGCATCATGTCGGTCACGTCAATAGATGTGCCGCCGGTACTGAGGTTTGCTGTAGATTTTAGGTAAATAATTTCGCCTGGTTTTGGGACGGATTCTGATGTGTAGTTTAGTTTTTCGAGCAAATCGAGCGTGTCTCTATCGACGTCTATTTGGGTCAAGACATTCTCGTGACCATAGCCACGGCGCGGGTCAAGGTTGGTGGTGGCAATAAGTTCGTGAATGGTGTTTGTGCCGTTACCCACCACATGAGCTGGTACGCGTTTGGCGGCCGCAACAAGTTTGTTATCTATAACTAGTACCCTAAAATCAAAGCCTGTAATAAATTTTTCGACAATCACTCGTCGGCTGTATTTTTGGGCATAAACAAGTCCTGCTTTGGCATCTTCTAAATTCAAGACGTTTATAGATGCGCCTTTGCCATGATTGCCATCGAGTGGTTTTAAGACTATGGGATAGCCAATTTTGTCAATAACTTTTTGCAAATCTTCATCGTCTACACAAATTCCGCCGCTTGCCACAGGAATTGAGGCGTTAGAGAGCATTCGTTTGGTTTCTTCTTTGTTGCAAGCAATGTCAACTGCTATGTTGCTGGTTTTGCAAGTAATAGTGGCCTGAAAACGCATTTGGTTAACGCCATAGCCAAGTTGCACAAGCGAGTTTGTGCCGAGGCGAATCCAAGGAATATCGCGGGCAACGGCCTCTTCGACGATGCTGCCTGTTGATGGTCCTAGGCGAACGCGCTCGCGAATTTCGCGCATTTTCTGGATGTCGGATTCAAGGTCATAGGGCGTTCCTGCAATTAGTGCTTCGGCAATGGCTACAGAACTTTCGGCGGCAAAAAGGCCTACGTTTTCTTCGGTGTAAGAAAAAACTACGTTGTAGGTGCCTAGTGTTTTGGTTTCACGAGTTCGTCCAAAACCTGTGGTCATGCCCGCTAGGGTTTGAATTTCAAGGGCAATGTGCTCTATGACGTGACCCATCCAGGTGCCTCGGTCTATGCGTGAGAAGAAGCCGCCACGTGTGCCCTCGGAGCATCGATGCTCTATCATGGTTGGGAACATGGCTTCTATTCTCTGCCGAAAACCATCGATTTTGTTGGTAGGGAACTGTTCCGTTTCTTCGAGGTCGAGCCGCATTTGAATGAGTTTTTTGCGTTGTATACTCCAGATATTTGGTCCACGAAGGGCTTGTATTTTTATGATTTTCATGTAGAATGAGGTTTGTTGTGTGGAATATTGATATGTTTTGTTAAAAGTATGATTTTTTTTGGAATAGGAAGGTTTTTGGTGTAAAAATATCTGTTTTAAAACGTTAAATCCCTAGCCCAGATTACTTCGTCCGTTCGCACTTTTAGGCTCGCGTGTAGTGGAAATCCTTGTTTTGAGAAACCTATTTTTTTCTTTGCAAAAAAGAACGACCAACGGTCTCGTCCCAAAAGACGAGATTGGCTTAGAAAAATAAGGTTTCTCAAAACAAGATTGAAACGAAAAGCTGGATTGGCTTCTAGAAAAAAATGATTATTCTTTGCTTTTGAAATATCCGTTGGCGATTACGGTAATGAGAATAATGATTGCACCGATGTAAAAACTGGGGCTCATGTGCTCTGAACTGCCGAGGATGAAGTAGGCGAGGGCGATGCCGTAAACAGGCTCGAGGTTGGTTGTGAGCATGACGGTGTAGGGCGACAAGCGTTTCATGACGTTGATGGATGCTGTGAAGGCGTAGGCGGTGCAAATGCTTGAAAGAATGAGTATTAGCAACCAATCGTTGGTAGAAAGTTGAAAAAATTGTGGCGTGAATTGTTGGTTAAAAAGCAGGTAGATAGTGACGAAAAGAAAGCCTGCAAAAAATTCGTAGGTGGCAATAATGGTGGCATCGTGTTTTTGGATGAGTTTGCCGTTGAGTAGTGTGAAAATTACGCCAACGATTATTGAAAAGAGTGCCGAAAATATGCCGTTTAGGAATTGAACTTCGACCTGCAAAATAAAGTAGAGCGCAATGATGATGATGAGTCCGAAGGCGAGTTCGTAGCCTTTGATTTTTCTATTAAAAAAGATGGGTTCAAGAATGGCAGCAAAAAATGAACCTAATGAAAACGTGGCTAATGTGATAGAAACATTGGCGATGTTGATGGCTCGAAAAAAGAAAATCCAATGCAGGGCGAGCAAAAATCCTACGAAAAATAGATTGAGAATTACTTTTTTGGGTAGTCGAATCGATTTTTTTGTTATCAATAAATAAATCATCAAAAACAGCGTTGCCAAGCCCATTCTGTACCAAACCAAGGCAACTTCTTTAATGGAAATTAATGCGCCCAAAATAGCTGTAAATCCCCAAATGAAGACGATTAAATGAAGGTTGAAATGGCTTTTGAGGTTGTTATCGTTTGGCATTGCGGAGCGTAAAAATAGCGAGAACGCCAAATGCGATGTTAGGAATCCAGACTGCCAACATTGGGTTTATGCTGGCTTTTGAGGCTAGAACGCCAAAAATCTTGTCGATAAAAATAAACGAAAAAGCAAGGCCAATGCCTATGGCAAGATTGATTCCCATGCCGCCACGGCGTTTCATGCTACTGACAGAAACGGCTATAATGGTCAGAATAAATGCCGAAACGGGTATGCTATATTTTTTGTAAAGCACTACCAAATAGGCACTGATGTTACTTGAGCCACGTTTTTGTTCTTTGTCGATAAATGCGTTTAGTTCGCCTAATGGCAATGTCTCGGCCACGTAAATAGTGGGTGCTAGATCTTCGATATCAAAATTAAAGATGGTGTCTTTTTTTTCGGATTTTTCGAGAATGTCGTTATTGACTCCGATTTTTCGTTTGCAGTAGTTGAAAAGGGTGTAGTTTTTTTTCTTTTTGTTATACTGAATGCGGTCTGCCGTGATTTTGAAAAGCATCTTTTGGTCTTGAAATTTTTCTAAAGAAAAATAAAACGCCATTTCGTTGCTGGCGCTGTAACTATTCACAAAAATAAATTCGTTTGTGGCGACTTGTTTAAAAATATTTTCGGTGTCGCGCATTTCGTTTTTGCCGTTTCCGATAAGATAGGTGTACCGAAAGTTGTTAAAAACTTCGTTGGCCTTTGGTGCCAGAAAAATACCGAGTATTAGTGCGCCAATAGAAACTATTGTTGCACCTATTATGTATGGTCTTAAAAAACGATTGAAACTGATGCCTGAACTTAGAATGGCAATAATCTCGGTATTATTGGCAAGTTTTGAGGTAAACCAAATGATTGATAAGAACAGAAATATAGGAAAAAGTATATTGGCAAAATAGATTGTAAAAAAGAAATAGTAGTTGGCGATTTCGGCAAAAGGCACTTTGTTTTCGAGCATTTTGTTTATTTTTTCGGAAACGTCAATGGTGATTCCAATAGGAATAAACAACAGTATCATGACCGAAAAGGTGGCTAAATATCGCTTGAGAATATATTGGTCTATGATTGGCAAGTCAAATAAGCGGCCAAGAAAGCTAGGTTTTTTAGGTTTTGTTTTTTGCCAAAATTTTAGTTGCACTACAGTATTTAATTTTTTTGTAAAAATAACTTAATAATCGAAATAAAAAAATGAATATATCGAGGGGTTTAGGAGATTACACAATAATATTGCTGGTTTATTTTTTATCGATTTTCTTTTTCATAATATATCGAACTCGCGGTAAAGCAGGATCAAAAATAGGAACGATTGTCAAAAATTCATAACCGTGCTTTGATAAAAAATTTAGTGCATCTATCATCGAATTAAATTCTAACTCGTTGCCATTTAAGTCTTTTAGTCTTTCATTTCGGTCTAGTAGTTTTATGTTTTGACCATAATCAACTTCTATAAAACTTTTGCTAGACAGCATTCTGGCAACTTCTTCGATTTGAATATAATCTACATGGATGTCAGAAAGTGGTTTTTCGCCTACAAATTGTGCATGACATATTGAAAACGTCGAGCAAAAAACAATAAGCTGCGATAATCTATTCATAAATCATTTTTCAATTGGTAATAAAAACAATCCTCAAAACCGCATAAACCACCTAATTTTTAGACCTTCAGGCCTTTAAATTTTTCTTACAATCGTTGGCTCATGTTTTTTACCATCATGGTTTTCCAGGTCATAAAGTCGCCCGCAATAATGTGTTTTCTGGCTTCGCGAACCAACCACAAATAAAATCCTAGGTTGTGAATTGTGGCTATTTGTTTGCCAAGCAGTTCATTAACCGTGAAAAGATGTCTGAGATAAGCCTTTGAATATTCTGTGTCTACAAAAGTGATGCCCATTTCGTCGATTGGCGAAAAATCGGCTTCCCACTTTTTGTTTTTCATGTTCATGGTTCCGTTTGCGGTAAAAAGCATGCCGTTTCGAGCATTTCGGGTTGGCATGACACAATCAAACATATCTACGCCAAGTGCAATGTTTTCGAGTAAATTTATTGGTGTGCCAACTCCCATCAGATATCGTGGTTTAGATTCTGGCAAGATGTCGCAAACTACCTCGGTCATGGCATACATGTCTTCGGCAGGTTCGCCTACTGACAGTCCACCAATGGCATTGGCTTGTTGGTCGGACTTGGCAATATATTCTGCAGATTGCATTCGCAAATCTTTGTAGGTACTGCCTTGCACAATTGGCATGAAAGTTTGTTCGTATCCGTATTTATATGGCAAAGTTTTAAGATGATTGATGCATCGGTCTAACCAGCGGTGGGTCATGTGCATGCTGCGTTGCGCATATCTGTAGTCGCATGGATAAGGCGTACATTCGTCAAAAGCCATGATGATGTCGGCACCAATGGTACGTTGGATTTCCATTACATTTTCGGGCGTAAAAAAATGATATGATCCGTCGATGTGCGATTTGAACTTGACGCCCTCTTCCTTTATTTTTCTATTTGCCGAGAGCGAATACACTTGATATCCGCCAGAATCTGTCAAAATTGGTCTGTCCCAATTCATAAATTTGTGCAGTCCGCCGGCTTTTTCGAGAATTTCGGTTTGTGGGCGAAGGTATAAGTGGTAGGTATTGCCTAGAATAATATCGGGATTGATATCATTTTTAAGTTCACGCTGATGCACGCCTTTTACAGTGCCAACAGTTCCGACAGGCATGAATATTGGGGTTTCAATAATGCCGTGGTCGGTAACGATTGTGCCAGCACGA
>JBDLWE010000112.1:0-25614 GCA_039804445.1 Bacteroidota bacterium
CCTTCGGCTCGGCCGCCGCTTTTGTCTACTCTATAAAACCTTTCAAACAATCGCGGGATGTGGTGTTTGGCAATCCCCTCGCCGTTGTCGGTCACGCGAACTATGATTTTTTTTGACGTTAAATGTTCGACACCAATTTCTGTAGCGCCATTTACTTTGCCATATTTTATTGAGTTTACAACCAAATTAGTAAGTACTTGCTGAATTTTTTCTTGATCACCGTTTACAAATATTGGTCTTGAATATTTGTTATCAAACGAAAGTATGATGTTTTTTTCTTCAGCTTTCATTTCCAACAAATCAAAAACGTTTTGTACTACTTCAAGGATATTAAATCTAGAAACGTTCAGGTTTAAATCGCCCGCCTCGAGTTTTGTAATCATGTCAAGGTCTTGCACGATCACTATTAGTCGTTCAACTCCTTTTTCGGCACGTTGCAAATATTTTTTGCGAATTTGTTTGTCGTCCATTGCACCATCTAGCAGTGTAGATAAGTATCCTTGAACAGTAAAAAGTGGTGTTTTGAGTTCGTGCGACACATTGCCAATAAACTCTCGGCGATACTCTTCACGAACTTTTAGGGTTTCGATCTCGAGTTTTTTGTCGGTCGCAAATTTGCTAACTTCTCTAGTCAGAGTTGCCATGTCTGTCGAGATAGATTGTTTGCGAAAACTACTGGATTCTAAAAAAGAGACATCGTCGTATATTTTTTTTACACGTCGATATATAAAAACTTCTACGCGATATTGAACTACAAAGAATGAAAATAAAAAAATAGCTAATCCGAAAGAAAGCAAAAACCATAAAAATTTCGATGCAGAAATTTCAAAAAATGACCAAACCAATATACCTGCAAAACCAGTAGCAAAAAGCATGATATACAAAGCAGATTTGCTTGCAAATTTATATGATTTTTTAAAATTAATACTCATTTAATAGGGGGCTATTATTTGTTTATACTTCAAATTTATAGCCTACGCCTTTGATGGTTTTAAAAAAGTCTTCGCCAATTTTTTCGCGCAATTTTCTGATGTGTACATCGATGGTTCGTCCACCAACAATAACTTCATTGCCCCAGACTTTATCTAGAATTTCTTCGCGTTTAAAAACTTTTCCGGGTTTTGATGCCAATAAATAGAAAAGTTCAAACTCTTTGCGTGGCAGTACAATTTCTACACCATCGTTTATGATTTTATATTCTTCGCGATTGATTTCAATGTCGCCAACATTCAACGTTTCAGAGTTTTTTTCGTCTGTTTCTTTCAGCCTTCGCAAAAGTGCTTTTACTTTACTAACCAGCAATTTTGGTTTTATTGGCTTTGTAATATAATCATCGGCACCAGCATCAAAACCAGCAACTTGCGAATAGTCCTCGCTTCTAGCTGTGAGAAACGTGATGATGACATTTGAGAGTTCTGGCAATTTTCTAATGGCTTCGCAGGCTTCCATGCCGTCCATTTCGGGCATCATTACGTCCATGATAATCAGTTGTGGCAGTTCTTTTTTGGCTTTTGCAACCGCTTCACGACCGTTGCTTGCGGTACAAATTGTATATCCTTCTTGCTGCAAATTATAACCAACAATTTCTAGGATATCTTGCTCATCATCTACCAACAAAATTTTGATGTCTTTCTTTTTCATAACAAAAAACGATTCGTTTTAATACTACTTATTTTTTTAAAATACTTGTTATCAAATACATATAATAAAAACTGTAATGTTAACGAATGTAAAATTAATTATAAATTGATGTTAAAAAACTTATTTACCATAATTTAATTTGTTAACGATTTCATAATCTAAAAAAAACCCAATCATAACAACCCAATAACATCAATTTTACAACGTCGAATGTTCTTTGCAGTGTTCTTAACAAAAAATAATATAATGAAGTTAGATTTTACTTTTTACACTTTTTTACTGTGCACGCTTTTTGCTTTTGCTCAAAACAAAGGCACTATATCTGGAACAATTTCTGATAAAGATATGAAAAACGAACCTTTAGCGTTTGCAAACATTGCTATTAAAGGGACTGCCGTAGGTACAACTACTGATGCACAAGGAAAATACAGTTTGACCACCGATGCAGGAAACAAAATCTTGGTTATTTCTTTTTTGGGATATGAAACGTCCGAAGTTTCAGTTTTAGTGAAGGAAAATGAGACAACTGTTGTAGATAAAACAATTGGATCAGGAAATGTGAAGTTAGAAGATATTGTAGTGAAGGTTTCTTCTTCACGCGAAAAGGAAACAACTTTGTTACTTGATACAAAAAAAGCAGTTGAAATAAAGCAGAGCATTGGGGCGCAAGAAATGTCAAGAAAAGGAATTAGCGATGTCGAAGAAGGTCTTACAAAAATAACTGGAATTTCAAAAGTAGACGGTCGTGGATTGTTTGTTAGAGGTCTTGAAGATAGATATAACAACTTGTTGATTAATGACTTGCAGGCGCCATCAAATTCACCTTTCAAAAAAATTATTCCTTTAGAATTGTTTCCTACCGATATTGTAGGCGTTCTAAATGTTTACAAAACCTTTAATCCAAACATTCCAGGCGACTTTGCGGGTGCAACAATAAACATTGAAACTGCCCAATCTCAAAAAAGTAGTACAAAAATAAGTACAGGTTTTGGATATACAACACAAAATAATGGTGTAGATTTTTTGATGTCGTCTGATGCAACGGGAAACAAAGGATTTTTTGGAAACCTTGGTTCTGATCGTGAATTGCCTGCTGCTTACGGCAAAAACCCGTCTGGCAGAGCCACTACTCCATCAGAATATGAAGCTGATAATGCAAATAACTCGTGGAATGTTTCAAACTCAAATGCTCCTATAAATAATAGTTTTGGTGTATTGCATAGCGAAAAGTTTAAATTAAAAAACAATAATGCGCTCACATATCTTTTTTCTATTAATGGCGATAATGCCTATCAAGTACGACAGGGCGTAGACAGAACTTTTAATCAAGGTCAAGGAAACTATGACAACAATTTGATTACGAGCAGTTATACCTACAAAACATCTTTTTCTGGACTAGCAGGAATTAAATACAAAACAGCAAGATTTGGAATAATCGCCAATTCATTTTTGTTACGATCAACGTCAAGTTCTATTCAAGACCAACTAGGTTTTACAAATAGTTTGGCAACAAACCCTAATATTTTAATTAGAACAAATCAATTTGAAGAATCAAAATATTGGAATAATCAACTGTTGTTAAATTATAATATTACCGCAGACGAAAAACAAACAATCAAAGCAGGAATATCTTACGTTAAAACGTCATTTGGACAACCCGATCGAAAGTTTGTTACTGGCGAAAAAGTAAATCCGACAGACTTACGAACTACATATGGTGGTAACAACCTTATAAGACAATATTTAGATGTCTCGGGAGACCACTTTTTTTCGGGCGTTGTCGAATATAACTTCAAATTTAATGAAAACAAATACGGAAAGAGCAACAGAATTGCTGCTGGCTACAATGGTTTTAATAATGAAGAAGTATCAAGTTATAGATTTATTTTCGGACGTCCTTTATTCCCTACAACTAGAATCGTTAATATAAATAATATAAATGCTACAATAACGAACGATGTAAACAATGGACTTCTTAAATTTAATGAAGAATCTACAGCAGATTTTAGGTCAAAACTCTTGCAACAAGTAAATGCAGGTTACATCAATGGTTTTTTTAACATAGGCGAAAAACTAGAAATTAATGGTGGTCTACGAATTGAAAATTCAAATAGAGAAATTAAATACTTAACTATTGCAAATTCTTTTGGAGATAAATTTCTGAAAATAACAACCAAAAAACTTGATTTTTTACCGTCAGTAAATGCAAAATACGCGTTGACCGACAAAACGAATCTAAGATTTGCAGGCTCAAAAACAAGCACCAGACCTGTATCTATTGAGGTTATGCCAATTCAATATGTAAATCCTGATGGAACGGTTGAACTTGGAAATCCAAATTTGCAAAACAGCGAGAACATCAATATTGATTTTAAATATGAAATTTTTCCGAACGCAAAAGAAATGATAAGTGTTGGTGCATTTGCAAAACAAATTAACAATCCTATTGAAAGAATTTTTATTCCCACGGCAAGCAGTGGAGGGCAAATCACTACTTATCAAAATTCTAAAAATGCCATTTTATATGGAGCCGAATTTGAATTTTTGTTTCAATTAAGCAGAATAAACAAAACATTAGATAAATTTTCTGTTGGGTTTAACACCTCTATAATGAAAACCGAAGTAGCAGTCGATTTTGTTAAAAACCCATTAGAAAATTCTGCAAAAAGAGCACTTCAAGGTGCGGCAGATTGGTTAGTAAATGCTGATTTTAAATATGATTTTAAATTTACTGAAGAAATGAAAAACACAATTGCTGTTGTTTATGGCATTACTGGCGATAAAATTTATGCAGTCGGCACAGCAGGTTTAGATCATATTTATGAAAGACCTTTTGGAAAATTAGACTTTATATGGTCAAGTAAAATCACCAAAAATATTGAAGCAAAATTTGGTGTAGACAACATTTTAAATCCAACATTTACTAGAAAGTTAGGCTCGGCAAGCAGTGTTAATATCGTCGAAAAAGACTTGACCGTTAGAAGTTTCAAACGTGGCACTGGCTATTCATTAAATTTAAGTTATACTTTTTAATCAATGCTAATTTTACAACAACTTTAATATTTACAATTATGAAATCTAAATTTTTTATGTTGGCTATTGCCACAGGATTGTTCTTAAATGCTTGTACGTCAGATGATGAAACATCAACAGCTCCAGCATTAGCGACTGGTGAAATCACCGGCGACATTACAGCCTCAAAATCTTTCGCAAAAGGAAATTATACCTTGCGAGGAATTGTAAAAATTAAATCGGGGGCGACTGTCACTTTTGCAGCAGGTTCTACAATCACGTCTGACGTGGTTACGGGCGTTGACGCACTTGTTGTAGAAAATGGCGCTAAATTAGAAATGATTGGTACTGCTGCAGAACCTATTGTTTGTACCGAAATTTCAAAAGTTGCTGGTTCTTGGGGCGGAATAATTATGTATGGAAATGCACCAATTGTAGGAGCAAATGGCGTAGCTACCGCAACTTCAGAAGATGGACTTGCAATGCCATACGGCGGAACAGATGCTGCGCACAACGGCGGAACTATAAAGTATGTTCGCGTGGAATATGCTGGAAAAAAAATCACAGACGGAACAAGCGAAATGAATGGTTTTTCTTTCTATTCAGTAGGTTCTGGTACAACCCTAGAAAATCTAGTATCTTTTAATGGTGCAGATGATGGATTTGAATTTTATGGCGGAACTGTAAGTTTGAAAAATTCAATTTCTTATGCCAATTCTGATGACTCATTTGACTGGCAAGATGGATGGAGAGGCGAAAATAGTACCAACTGGTTTGCTTATCAAGTAGGAATTGGAAATTTTGGAATTGAGGCGGAAGCACGATCTGTAAACAATACTTTTTTTCCAAAAGTGTCTAACATCACATTAAGAAGAGCTGCTGGAACAGTAACAGAAGGTGGTTCGTCTGCTGCCGAATTTGACGCAATACAGTTTAAAAGACAAGGAAATGGCGAATATACAAATATTGTTATTTCTGGTTATACTACCGCTGGTGCCGTTGCAGTTAGAATTCAAGATGCTGCTACAAACACTGACCAAGTAAATGGGAATAAAATTAAATTATTTAATGTTAAAATTGGTGATTCAACTCCGCAATGGGGTGGTGTTCCAACAATAACAGTTGCTTTTCCTGCTGCAAACTATACTTTAAGTAACACCGCAACTGGTGCGACACTTACCGCTGGCGCATGGGCAACAGCGAACGGTTTAAATTTGTTAGCAAACCAATAATAATTCAAATCAAGAAAAAACCCTGTTAACATTTTGACGGGGTTTTTTTTGGCATATTTATTACCCCTGCTACAATAGATTATTTACTTTTGCGGTAAGACAAAAATCAATTGAAAAAAAGTACAATCTCAACAAATGATATTACACAAAAACAAGACAACGGCAATTTAAAAGCGATAAAACCCTTCTGAAATGATAAAATTGGTATAATTTTTGAATCTTAAAGCAATAAAACATTTACTTTTGCAATAATACAGATTTCAAATGAAAAAAAATTACTCATTATTACTCTTTTTTGCAACAATGTTATTGACTTTGAGCAGTTTTGCCCAAGAAAATAAGCAAGTTAGCAGCAATATCGAGGGGTTAAATTTCTATCCAAACCCTGTGAGTTCGGGCAAAATTTACATTACCTCAAAATCGGGTGCCGAAAAAGAAATTATTGTTTTTGATGTACTCGGAAAAAAAATAATGCAAACCATATTGACCACCAAAGAATTAAATATTTCTATGTTGCAGCCAGGAGTTTACATTATTCGCTTTCGCGAAGGCGACGATACCGCGACCAGAAAACTAATTGTTAGGTAGCATTTTGTCGATTTAACGATACTTTTACATTGATTTTTAGATTGATATAAAATTTGTATTTACATTTGTTAAATATCTTTTAATTTTATAAAAATGAAAAAACTTTACACAGTACTTCTATTCTGCTTAACTGCAGTGTCCTTTGCTCAGCAAGCATTACCATTTTCGGATTCTTTTGGATATACCGCTGGTAATTTGCATACAACAGCACCTTGGAACGCACTTGGAACGCCAAATGCCACTGACCACATTCTTATAGATGGTACAAAAGCAACATTTGATGGTGCAGGAACCGATGTACAATTAACTGTTACAGCACCTGCCACTGGTACAATATTCTATAAATTCAACCTTCGTGTAAACACGATGGCTGGCGTAACGGATGTAAATGGGGGTTATTTTGCTGGTTTTGCTCAAAACACAACAACATTTGGCGGTACTGTCTGGACAAAAAGAATTGATGACACCAGTTTTAACGTTGGTCTTGAAACTCGCACTGCAACAGGAGCGTCAACAACCTATACCGTAACTAGCTACCCAACTGCAACAAATATTACCGTTGTTGTCGCTTATACACTCAATGCCGCAGGCACGAGCGATGATACTGCAAGGTTATGGATTAACCCAGCAGCAAACGCCGAAGCAAATCCACTTTTAACTGACACACATGTAGGGGCAGATTTAACAGGTATTGCAAGCTTTTTCCTTAGGCAAGATAGTGTAACTGAAACGCCAGCTATTGAAATAGACGATTTAAGAATTTCAACTACTTTTGCAGACGTGTTGTCAAGCGACAAATTTACTACAATCCCTGGCCTTTCAATCTATCCAAACCCAGCAACAAAAGGACAATTTTTTATTACCTCAAACAGTGGTTTACAAAAAAGCGTTTCTGTTTTTGATGTTCTTGGCAAACAAGTTTTGAAAGCCAACATAACAGACGCAGCCATCAATGTAGCCACCCTAAAATCTGGTGTTTACTTTGTAAAAGTAACCGAAGACGGAAAAACTGCAACAAGAAAATTGGTTATCAATAACTAATATTTTCTTCAAATGATTTTATTGAATGCTCCGCAATTGTGGAGCATTTTTTTTGAAGGAAATTTAATATATTTGTAATAACACCCCAAGATTATTTTAAAATTCATAAATTGGATGTAACTCGCTATAAGGTTTTAACACATATTTCATTAAACTAATTAAATTGTAATTTAATTGTCAACTTAAACAACTATTCTTCAGTACTACTATTTTAATTCAAATTAATTAGTAACAGAAAATAAAATTTCAAAACTACAAATCAGCATTAAAAAATGCTTTCAAATTCAGAAATCTTCAATATTCAAACCCACAAACAATTCGACAAAATCGCATTGCAAATTTTTCGGTTTCAATATCAAAATAACGCGGTTTATCATAATTTTTGTACCCTTTTAAAAATAAATGTTTCACAGGTTAAAACCATAAAACAAATTCCGTTTTTGCCTATTCAATTTTTTAAATCACACAAAGTTGTTTCAAACATTGATGAAGCAGAACAGGTTTTTACAAGTTCAGGCACAACAGGCACATCAACGAGTCAACATTTTGTAACTGACGTTTCTGTTTACAAACAAAGTTATCTTCAAGGGTTTTCGATGTTTTATGGCGACATTCAAGACTATGTGGTCTTGGCACTTTTGCCGTCATATCAACAAAGAACTGGATCGTCTTTAATTTATATGGTCGATGATTTAATTCAAAAAACAAACAATCTTGAAAGCGGATATTTTTTAGAAAATCATTACGACTTACTTCAAAGAATCAATAAATTACAAACTGAGAACAAAAATATTATTTTGATTGGCGTAACTTTTGCGCTTTTAGATTTGCTTGAAACTATCAAAAAAAGTGATAGCAATTTCGATGGTTCAAATCTCATTGTTATAGAAACCGGCGGAATGAAAGGTCGAAGACGTGAAATAATTCGTGAAGAGTTGCATCAAATATTGCAAAACGACTTTGGTGTATCGAGCATTCACTCAGAATATGGTATGACAGAACTTTTGTCACAAGCCTATTCGCTTGGCGATGGCGTTTTTGAATGTCCGCCATGGATGCAAATCTCGATTCGCGATACAGAAGATGCCCAGACTTATGTAAATATAGGTCGAACAGGCGGCATAAACGTTATTGACCTTGCCAACATAAATTCGTGTTCGTTTATTGCCACTCAAGATTTGGGTAAGTTGCATCAAAACGGCACTTTTGAGGTACTTGGGCGTTTTGATAATTCTGACATTCGGGGCTGCAATTTGATGGTATGACACACATTGAGCAATAGAAAAATAGTTTAGCGTTTGTGTTATTGTACTCAAATAGTATGAACAAGCCGGCACAGTATTGGAGATTTTAAGACCACGTGCAGACGAATTGTAACGTCAGTAAAAATCAATTAAAAAATAATTATGAATTATCGACCTCAAATTTGTAACTGCCTTCATAAGTAATGTACTTCTGTTCACACCCGATTTATGCAATAGATTTTGTCTATCATAAAGAACGCACAGACGTTTCATTAACAAATAAATTCATTTTATAGTTTTCTACCCAATGGCATTGGTTGTGTAATATGTTCTGAAAACAAACCCGACGATTCGGCTTTGACTCGGCTAAGTACGGCATAAATTATTTTTTTGGTTTCTGCCAACTCGACGTGTATAAAGATGTTAAAAACCGATAAAAGAGCAGGAGCAAAATACGAGTAGTGCCCGCAGCAGCGAAAGCCCCAAAACAATTTATAAAATTTCGTGCCTCAATATATAGATTAAAAATATCAGGCTTTTAATCAAAATGAATTTTATGGTAACAAAAAAAATTTTAAGAATATAGAGATATTGATAATGAATTTATTGTCTTACATTTTAATACTCTAGTTTTTAAAATTAGCATTTATCAATTATGGTAAACCCTGTATATCGTTGCAAAACCTCTGGAATTTCAATACCATTTTCTGTTTGATAATTCTCGAAAATTCCGGCCAAGACTCTTGGCAAAGCAAGTGCGCTGCCGTTCAGGGTATGTGCCAATTGGTTTTTGCCGTCTTTGTTTTTATAGCGAAGTTTGAGTCGGTTGGCCTGAAATGTTTCAAAATTTGAGACTGACGAAATTTCGAGCCAGCGGTCTTGTGCTGTCGAAAAAACCTCGAAATCGTAGGTCAATGCTGACGCAAAGCCCATGTCGCCGCCGCAAAGGCGCAGGATTCTGAACGGAAGCTTTATTTCTTGAAGAATATTTTTGACGTGATTGACCATTCCTTCAAGCGCGGCATATGAATTTTCTGGCAACTCGACACGCACAATTTCGACTTTATCGAACTGATGCAATCGGTTGAGACCTCGCACGTGCGAGCCCCACGAGCCTGCCTCGCGGCGAAAACATGGTGTGTAGGCAGTTGCCAAGATAGGCAGTTCGGCTTCTTGAACAATGGTGTCTCGCCAAATATTGGTTACAGGAACTTCTGCAGTCGGAATCAAGTATAGATCATCTTTCAGATCATGGTACATTTGGCCTTCTTTGTCTGGTAGTTGCCCTGTGCCGTAGGCAGATGCCTCGTTGACGAGATGCGGAACTTGATATTCTAAATAACCTGCATCGGTGTTTTTGTCTAGAAAATAGCTAATCAGGGCGCGTTGAAGTTTTGCGCCTTTGCCTTTGTAAACGGGGAAACCAGGTGCTGTGATTTTGGTACCGAGTTCAAAATCGACGATGTCGTATTTTTTGATAAGGTCCCAATGTGGCATTGCACCTTCGTGCAGTTTTGGAATTTCGCCCCATTCAAAAACAATTTCATTATCATCAGCAGATTTTCCTGCGGGTACCACATCGGCCGGAAGATTTGGTAAAGTATATAATTTTTCGAGTTGATTTGCAGCTAATTCTGTAAGTTGTTCTGATAGTTTTTTTGCTTGGTCTTTAAGATCGGCCACTTTGAGTTTCAAGATTTCGGCTTTTGCTTTTTCACCAGATTTCATGAGTGTGCCAATGTCTTTGGCAAGGTTGTTGGCTTCGGCTAGATTGTTGTCTAGGTTTAGTTGGGTTGCACGACGGTTTTCGTCAAGTAATAAAAGTTCTTGAACGGTTTGAGTAGCGTCGATATTTCTTTTGGCAAGTGCCTGAATTACTTTTTGTTGGTTGTCGCGGATGTATGAAATTTGGAGCATGATTCTGTTTTTTAATAGGCAAATTTAGGAAATTGTTTTGGGAGTTTTGGCAGAAATTTAATTTTGCCACGAATGCACGAATTTTTAAATAAGTTAAAAACACAAATTTGCTGATTCTGTGATTTAGAAATCATCTTGAGTTAGAGACATGATCTATTTTCGTCCGTAGTCTGCAGGAATTTCACCCCATGCTTTTGTCTCCCATTTCAAAATGCTGTTGGTATAACTATTTTGCTGTAGCCAATTTTCTGCGCGCTCAATTAGTTGAAATACAGGATCGTTTTTTACGGTTTTGACTATGTTGGTTTTACATTTTTTTGCTTTTACCCAGCCTATCGCAATTTTACTATCCGAATAAATTGAACGACTGTCATTGTTTTTTTTAAGTAGTGCTAATGCGTGAACGACTGCCAAAAATTCGCCGATATTGTTTGATGATTCTTTAAATACTTGGCTTGAAAACAATACTCTTTTTGTTTTTGTATCAACACCGTTATATTCCATTAAACCAGGATTACCTATGCAAGAAGCGTCAACAGCAACACTGTCTAAATTAGGTTTACCTATTTTTTCAATCTGATCTTTTGTAAGTGAAGAAACCTTGAAAGTTTTTCCTTTATACTCGTCATAATTTCCTGCAAATGCTTTTTTAGCAAGCTCTATAGATTCGAATGATTTATATTTTGCGCCTGAGATTCTGTTTATATTTGCTTTGCATTCAGCCCAAGTCTTATAAATTCCTGGTTTTTTTCCTTCCCAAACTACATAAAATTTATTTTTTGCCATTTTAAATGAAGATGAAGCTCATATTTAAATTGAAAATTGAAACAATCTTTCAAGAATTTACAAAAATCAAAAATCGTTAATCTACTTTCTGAAATCTTAAATCTATAGGTTTTCGCCCCAATTTTTAAGCTCATTTTCATTCCAGAGTTCTGGAAAAAATATACGCCGTTGATATTTTGGGTGCAAATATTTTTGCCAATCGCTGCCACCTGTAGCTTCGCCGTCGCCTTTTCCGCTTTGCTCGATATATTTTTTGGCGGTATTCAAGTGTCCTAATACCCACGTGATATTCACGGTGTGGTCGTAGTGACGCATTGCTTCTACCAATTTTGGGCTTTGCTGATCAACTTCGGGCAATTGCTTGAATTTTTGCCAAATATTTATGGTGTTATACTCTTGCATGGTTCGCAGAAATTCGGCTTTGTACTTTCGTTCGAATTCTTTTAATAAGAACGATTTTTCGCCTGTGGCATAGTCTTTTCCTGCGGCTTGCCAATATAAGTGTTCGAATGCGTGTTCAAACGGCGTGTTTCTGTCAATTGAACTCCGGAAACGGTAATCTATGAGGTTTATAAGGTCTGTAGATGCAAACTCTATCATCCTGTACTGTGCGCTCTGGAAGCCACTTGCGGGTGTGAGTGTATTTCGGAATTTCATGTACTGCTCCACTTCCATGCCATCGCCCATAATGTCAAACGAGGTTGTGAGCATATTGAAATAGCGCGAAATTCTCATTAACCTTTCGGTAAAAAAATCGGTTTCGGGCTGCTCGTGGTGTGCAATTTGGTTTATTTCCCAAAGAATCATTTTGAACAATAACTCATTGACTTGGTGGTACATGATAAAAACCATTTCGTCGGGCAAAGTCGTGCGCTGAATTTGAAGATTCAGTAATGCATCGGTTTGAATATAATCCCAGTAAGTTATTGGTTTTGAATATAATAAACCTTCGAGATGTGTCTCTGTTTTTTGGTCAATTTTTTCGAGTTTTTCGTCAATTGCTTTTAAAAGTTCTTGTCGGCGATCTTGGTTCATTAAGGAGTTTTTATAGAAAAAGGGTGCTTCAAGCCTTTAAATCCATCAAGCGACGCTTTTAACGACCCCACAGAAAGACTAGCTTTTATTAGCATTGGCATTTTGTTATCATCATCAGAAATCCAAACTGTCAAACTTTCTTGCTCTTTAAAAACACGCCCAGCCTGAACATATGGTCTAAAAATCATGCATGATACTTTGCCAAATTTAGTTTCTAAATCTTCGTTACCCAAATATTTGAGCCTAAATTTTGTTATTTCGCCATCAAAAAACATATCAATTGCCACGGCCTCACCCACTTTAAGCTTATCAATAGTTGGATAATTTCTTAAATAATAAAATGTAGACAGAATGTCTTGAACCTTATCTGGTGTTGTAAAGCTTTTTTCGGTATTGTTTTTATAATCTTTGACCAAAACTGTGTTTGATTTATCATTAAAAAAACCTTCTTCGTTTTTTTTGTATCCGCCCTCATCAATTTTTCGAATATATTGATATGGATTTCCAGTTTCTTTATCAAAAAAGCTTTCATAATTATCTTCGACTTTAAAAAATAATTTTGCCATACCCGTTGTATAACCTCGCCCGAGGGCATGAAAAACTTTTCGCCCGTTTCGGACGTCTTCTTTCATGTCGAGCGTCGCAAAACCTGCATTTACTAACCCATAATGAATTCTAAATTTGAACCATTCGCCTACATCAAAAGCGCGTTCTTTTTGAGGTACAAAACTTACTAACGACAAAAATAATCCGAAATAAATAAACCTTTTCATTTTTTAAATAAATTTAATTTCTAAAATATTATGGAGCGCGCCTATTGACACAAAAATGAATCAACAAACTGTTTACGAAGGCTTTGCATTCATGTGGTTAGACTTTTTACTCACACTTTTTTATAAAAATACAAAATAGCATTTTCTAAAAATAAACTCCGTTTCACATAAGCCTGCATTTTAGAACAGACACAATTATGCAGCTCTCGGGCGACCGACGCCAAAAAAACCAACTCACATAAATCAAAATCTGTTCCAAATATAATAAAAAGCAAAAAACCCAAACAAATGAATGTTTGAGTTTCCTGTTATTAACCAACCAAAACCATAAATTATGAAAATTTATTACACTAATCAGGAAACCACTCCTTACTAATGCGATTACAAAGATATAGTAGGTTTTGCGATTTTATTAATAAAAGATCAACTTTAACTTAAATTTATCAAAAAACACATTGCTACAAGGATATAATATACGAATGTGTTAAGGATATTATAAATTTTGTTGACGTTTTAACAAATATTTAATATTTATAAAATCTATAATGTTCCTCGTTTTGCTTGTTCTCTTTCGATCGATTCAAAAAGTGCTTTGAAATTTCCGGCGCCAAAACCTTTGGCTCCCATTCTTTGAATGATTTCAAAAAACAAAGTTGGACGGTCTTCGACTGGTTTTGTGAAAATTTGAAGCAAATATCCATCTTCATCGGCATCGACCATAATGGCGAGATTTTCTATTTTGGTCAAATCTTCTTTCATCATGTTCATGTGAACGCCCAATCGCTCTGGAATGGCTTTATAATATTCGTGTGGTGGTGCCGACAGAAATTCAATGCCGCGTGCGCGAAGTTGGGTTACGGTTTCGATAATGTCGTCGGTAGCAATAGCTACGTGCTGTACGCCAGCGCCTTCATAAAAATCAAGATATTCTTCGATTTGTGAGCGTTTGTTGCCTTTGGCTGGTTCGTTTATCGGAAATTTGATGCGACCGTTGCCGTTAGACATAACCTTACTCATCAATGCTGAATATTCGGTGTGAATTTGTTTGTCATCAAAAGAGAGAAAGTTTACAAATCCCATGACTTTTTCGTAATATTCTACCCAAACATTCATTTGGTTCCAACCGACGTTGCCAACCATGTGGTCAATGTATTTTAGACCAACTTCGGTTGGGTTATAATCAGATTTATGTGCGACATAACCTGGCAAGAATGCCCCTGTATAGTTTTTTCGCTCTACAAACATATGCACGGTTTCGCCATACGTGTAGATTCCGGCACGCACGACTTCGCCAAATTCGTCTGTTTCGACTTTTGGTTCCATGTAGACTTTTGCGCCACGGCTTACTGTTTCTTCAAATGATTTTCGGGCATCGTCGACCCAGAGTGCAATAACTTTGACGCCATCGCCATGTTTTTTGACGTGTTCGCCAATTTCTGACTCGCTATTAAGTGCCGTTGTCAACACTAATCTAATTTTGTCTTGTATCAAAACATACGAAACTTTGTCGCGCGAGCCTGTTTCTAAACCACAATAGGCGTGTGACTGAAAGCCAAATGCTGTTTTATAAAAGTGCGCGGCTTGCTTGGCATTGCCCACATAAAACTCGACATAATCTGTGCCGAGAAGTGGCAAAAAATCTTGCGCACCTTCAAATATTTTTTCGATTCCGTATATTACAGATACTGGTTGATTGCTCATTTTGTTTGTTTTTATTGAATACATTTGAGGTTTAAAAATTGTTCTATAAAGAATAATCAAATATAATTCAATATTTTGATATCGTTATTTGTATTCTAATTTTTTATTTATTGCAAATATGGAACAACAGAAAAAAGCTAAGCTGTTTAATTTGGACTTTTTTAAAAACTCAATTATAAGTAAATCGTAAAATTTCTAAATTACATTTTTATCAATTTGTAATTGAGTGCAAAAAGAATTGACCAAGCAGCGACGTAGTATTCTCGATTTTCTAAATGATTACGTTTAAACGCAGTTGTGCCTTAAACCGTTTGTTAATGTAAAATTTAATTTACAGCGTAGTGACATATCTACTTGTCTATATGAATTTCAAAAATTTAATTTAATCATGGCAAAACGCCGCATTGTCCATTAACGCAACCCACATTTACAGGTGGATTAACAATTGCGCAATCTGACATAGCATTTGTTGCAACATTAAATTGCTGGTTGATTGCATTATATTCTGAAACCATTTGTTGTAACTGTGCTACATTAATACCGGTAGAATACACCAAATATTCTAGAGGGCCGCCACAAGGTTTTACGCCAAATGCAATGCTCAAGCAACTAATATTTGCTGAGCATTGAAAACTTTTTATATAATCTATAATTTCTTGCTTTTTTAGTGCCAAAGACGCTGCGGTTAATGTACTTTCGGTGTTTGTTATCTTGGTTTGCGAGCAACTCATAAGACCAAATAACATGATCATCAAAAAATAATATTTCAAAAAATAAATCATGTTTCGATGTTTTATAATTTTAATGCTAAAGTATTTTTTCTAACAATTTTTCCGTTTGGCGTTTCTTCAAATTTATCACTAAATATGAGTTCTTTAGGTTTTTCATATTTATCAAGAACATCAAAAATACTCTGGTCAATCTCAAATTTTTCGCCCTCGACTACCAAAATTAGTTTTTCGCCTAGTTGGTCATCCGGAGTACCTATTACAAAAAAACGGTTTACAAAAAACTTTGCAATTTTGGCTTCAATTTGCTCAGGAATCAACTTTATACCGCCACTATTGACTACGTTATCCATTCGTCCCAAAAAAATAAATTTATTATCGTCAATAATTTCGACCAAATCATTGGTTATAATTGGTTTTTCTGTAACGTCTGGCGCATTTATAATTAAGCAATTGCGGTCGTCTTGAGTTATACTCACATGAGGCAAAACAGTGAACGCCTTTTCGCCAACTTTTTTGGCCGCAATGTGTGAGACAGCTTCTGTCATGCCAAAGGTTTCAAAACATTTGGTTGATAATTTTAATAGATTTTGCTCTAGATGGGCATTTATTTTGGCACCGCCAACAATCAATTTTTTTATACAATTAAGTTCATTTACCGAGTTTTCTGCTTGTAATGGCACCATGGCAGCAAAATCAAATTTTTGCTCGTTTTTTTTTAATGGGTGAGAAGTAGGTGCTACAAATTCCATTTCTAAACCCAAAACAAAACTTCTAACAAACATCATTTTGCCTGCTACATATTTCACCGGCAAACAGTTCAAAACCTTATCGCCTGGGCTCAAATCAAAATAATCGCCTGTTGCCAACGCCGAGTTTACCATGGCTTGTTTACTTGCTCGAATGGTTTTTGGAATACCCGTACTACCCGAGGTTAACATGTCTATAAAAGGTTTTTCGTTAAACCAATCGAGCAAAAAATCGCCAACTGGTTTCTCAAAATCATCGCCTTCTTTAATAAAACTATAAGCAACTCTGCACAAATCTTCGGCATTTAGATGGACTCCGTTTAGTTTGAAACGGTTATGAACATTCATGTATGTAATTGATTTCATTGATAAAAATATGTTTTTAGAATTTATTAGGTAATACAAAATTTATTTTTCCGGTAAGTTTTTCTTGCCAATTTGACCATTTATATTTTATGGCAAAAACAACCAACAACAAAGGATAAACCACAGCAACTGGTACAAAAATACTTAAACCTACACTTGGCTCAGAAATGTCTTTTAAAATAGAATACGTCTGCAAAACCGACCAGTCAGAGGTTACCAAAAGGCATCCAACCAAGTTATTAGCAGCATGAAAACCTAGTGCGAGTTCCATGCCGTCATCCATAAGCGTCATCATGCCTAATAAAAGCCCCGTTGCTATGTAATAAACCAAGATAATATAACCAAGTTTTTCGACCTCAGGATTAACAATGTGCATGGTTCCAAAAATTATAGAAGTCATGATTAACGGAAACCATTTGTTTTTTGCCAATAGACCAAAACCTTGCATCAAGTAGCCCCGAAAAATGTATTCTTCGAGCGAAGTTTGGAACGGAATGAAAACTACTGCAATAAAAAAGAGAATCAAAAAAGGTATTAATTGAAAATTCAACACAAAATCTTGCGGCATCAATAAATATGATGCATAAACAGATACGATAGAAAAAATTGACCAAACGATAAACGAAAAAAATATGCGACGCCAATCAATGCTTTTTCTAGAAGTAGTAACCTCTAATATAGTTTGTTGATGCAATTTTTTGATAACATAAAATAAAGCCAAAAGACCAACAACAAACGAAAAAAGTAACAAAAATAGATTTAAATTCTTGTCTAACAAACCCATTAACGCTTGAGTATTCAATGATGTTAAAGGCTTTTTTTGTTGAAATGCTGCAAAAAGCATAGCAACAGTAATAGGTATTTGTCCGGCAAACGTAGCCGCAATAACCATCAAAGAACCAACAAGATATTTCCAAAAATAATTTTGATTCACAAAAGCGTTTTCTATAAACATTACAGCAAATTTTAAGATTATAAAGATATAAAATAAAATTTATAGGTTTACATTTTTGACAAATGATTACCGAAATTTGAATACAAAAGCATAAAGAAAAGTTACGCATTTGTAATCGCAAATTATGCATAAGCTTTTTTTTAGTTTTTTGTACGTAGCGCGCATAATGCCTTTTCGCTAATGCGGAAATTAAAAAATCATCGCTCATATTCATCAGATTTTACGCTTATTTCTATATAAATCTGTGTAGATTGAGTGAAAATTAAGTAAGAAATTCCAAAACTTAAAGACGTTGTACGAATTAAGCACTTGGAAAATTGATAAAATTCTCAAAATCATAATTCAAGTGAAAAGTATTAAAAAATGAAAATTTTGTTTTAATTTTACAATTTTAATTCAATCTAAATAAAACTTGCAAACAACAGTAGCTCAACTCAAAAAAGGACAGCGCGCCATTATTCATAATTTTGATATAGAAGCCATTCCACTAAAGTTGATAGAAATGGGCTGCTTGCCAGGAAATGTTGTTGAGCTGTTGCAAATAGCACCGTTTGGCGACCCACTTTTTCTGAGCGTAAACGAAAGTCACCTTTCTATTAGACTAGAAACAGCTGCCGAAATTTTTGTTGATTTAATAGAAAATTAAGCAATGAAAATCCATAACCTCAAAGTTGCCTTAATAGGAAATCCAAACGTTGGAAAAACTTCGGTTTTTAATCAACTAACTGGATTAAATCAGCAAGTTGGCAACTACCCCGGCATTACCGTCGAAAAAAAACAAGGCATTTGCACATTGCCTACCGGCTTTAAAGCAACCATTATCGATTTGCCCGGAACATATAGTCTTAACGCTAGTTCGATTGATGAAAATGTGGTCATCGAACTATTGCTCAACAAAAACGACAAAGACTATCCAGACGTAGCTGTTGTAGTTACAGAAGTAGAGAACCTGAAACGAAATTTATTGCTCTTTACGCAAATCAAAGATCTAGAAATTCCAACTATTTTGGTCATCAATATGGTCGATCAAATGGATTTGAAAGGTATTTCGCTTGACGTGCCCTATCTAGAAAATCAACTTAAAACCAAAATTGCACTGGTTTCGTCTCGAAAAAATATTGGATTTGACAACCTAAAAAACCTCATCGTAAAATATGAAACCCTCTCGACCGAACCGTGTTTAAACGCATCCAGCATAGACCAACAATATTTTGACGGGCTTCGGCGCGCTTTTCCAAAACAATCTTTGTACAAACTTTGGCTCGTGATTACGCAAGATGTCAACTTTTCTAACGTCACCAAAAAAACATTAGAAACTCAAAATTTTGCAAAACCAAATTCTGAACTCAAACGACTTCAACAAAAAGAGACAATCAAACGCTATCAATTTATAAACGATGTTCTAAAGATAGGCAAAGTAGTAAACCCTATACTTGCCAAAGATTTTCGGGCAAAACTTGACCGCGTTTTAACGCACAAATTTTGGGGTTACGTAATTTTTTCTTCGATATTGCTTTTGATTTTTCAATCCATTTTCGATTGGTCAAGTTATCCAATGGATTTTATAGACAAATCATTTGCCGACCTAAGCTCGTTTGTAGCAAACCATTTGCAACCAGGTATTTTAACCAATTTACTAACCCAAGGCATAATCCCTGGTATTGGCGGCATTGTCATTTTTATTCCGCAAATCGCATTTCTGTTTATGTTTATTTCTATTCTTGAAGAAAGCGGTTATATGAGTCGTGTGGTTTTTTTAATGGATAAGATCATGCGCCGATTTGGGCTATCTGGCAAATCTGTTGTGCCTCTAATTTCAGGAACTGCCTGCGCAATTCCCGCCATCATGGCAACCAGAAATATCGAAAACTGGAAAGAACGCCTCATTACCATTTTGGTCACACCTTTTACAACTTGCTCTGCGCGATTGCCTGTATATTCAATAATTATCGCATTGGTAATTCCCAAAACAAGGCTTTTCGGAATTTTTAATACCCAAGGTCTAACGCTCATGCTACTGTACGCGCTAGGTTTTGGCATGGCATTACTATCTGCTTGGATTTTAAATAAAATCCTAAAAATTCAGGCCAAAACATTTTTTGTAGTCGAAATGCCAAACTATAAACTGCCACTATTCAAGAATGTTGGACTAAATGTTATAGAAAAAACCAAAGCATTCGTTTTTGGTGCTGGCAAAATGATTTTGGCTATCTCGATTATTCTTTGGTTCATGGCTTCGTTTGGGCCTGGCGACAATTTTAAAAATGCAGAAAAAATTATATTTGCAGAAAATCAATTCATTGACCAAACATTGCTTGACGATAGAATTGCGTCATTCAAACTTGAGAATTCGTACATAGGAATTATGGGAAAAGCCATCGAGCCCGCAATTGAGCCACTTGGTTATGACTGGAAAATTGGCATTGCGGTCATTAGTTCATTTGCGGCACGAGAAGTTTTTGTGGGTACCTTGGCCACCATCTATAGCGTTGGCAGTTCAGAAAACGAAGACACTATAAAAGACAAAATGCAAGCAGAAAAAAATCTAGCGACTGGTCAGAAAATCTTTACGTTTGCATCTGGAATTTCGTTATTACTTTTTTATGCTTTTGCAATGCAATGCATTAGTACATTGGCAATTACCAAAAAAGAAACAAACTCGTGGCAATGGCCAGCTTTTCAGTTTGTTTTTATGTCAGGTTTTGCTTATTTTGTGGCTTTAATCGCTTTTCAAATTTTGAAATAATTTTTTTTTCGATAAAATTAATGAAACTTTGACTTGATGAGACGAAACTTCTGTTCATTCGCGACAGCGCAAATAATCTCTAGAAAATTTTCATAAAAAAAACGCCCAACTAAAAAGAAGAGCGTTTTTTTGTATAAAATTTAATCAAGAATTTCGTTTCCTTTTTTATCAAAAAAATGATATTCAAGAAAAGTATAAGCATTTCTTGGGATGATTTTTATCCATTTTCGATGCTCAAAAAGCCATTTGGCTCGCATCGACGGAAAGCCTTTTGCCAAATAAGCGGCCACAAACGGATGAACGTTTAGCACAATTTTTTTATGCAATTTTAGCACCCTTTCTAGATCAGAAGTGATTCTGTCGATAATCAAAATTGGGGCTTCGATTTCGGCATTTTCGTTATTCGGGTCTTCTTCGCGCGTTTTGATGTTGACTTCTGGACGCACTCTTTGTCGAGTAATTTGAACTAATCCAAACTTACTTGGTGGCAAAATTTTGTGCTTTGCCTTGTCGTCTAACATTTCGTCACGCAAGAAATCGAACAACACTTTGCGGTTTTCGGGGTTTTGCATATCAATAAAATCTATGACAATAATGCCACCCATGTCTCGCAGGCGCAACTGTCTAGCAATTTCGCCTGCTGCTATCATGTTGACTTCCATGGCAGTGTCTTCTTGACTGCTTGCTTTGTTAGAGCGGTTGCCACTGTTTACGTCAATCACATGAAGTGCCTCGGTGTGCTCTATAATAAGGTAAGCACCTTTGCTCATGCTCACCGTTTTTCCAAACGATGTTTTTATTTGTTTTTCAATATTATATTTCTCGAAAATTGGTGTATCTTTTTGTTGATAGTGTTTGACTATTGACTGTTTCGACGGTGCAATTTCCTGGACATAATCTTTGGTTTGATGGTACAACTCTTCATCATCTATATAAATACCAGAAAAGGTATCGTTAAAAACATCACGAAGTATAGACGATGCCCTGTTGAGCTCGCCCAAAACCTTTGACGGATGATGTGCAGTTGGTAATTTTTTACACATTCCCGACCATTTGTCGAGCAATGTTTGTAGGTCTTTTTCGAGTTCTGCGACTTTTTTTCCTTCGGCAACAGTGCGTACAATGACGCCGAAACCTTTGGGCTTTATTGATAGGACTAATTTTTTTAGACGGTCTTTTTCTTCTTTTGATTCTATTTTTTGAGATATAGAAACGCGGTCAGAAAACGGAACGAGAACAATAAAGCGACCTGCCAATGATAGCTCGGCGCTAAGTCGTGGGCCTTTGGTCGATATAGGTTCTTTTACAACTTGCACCAAAATTGACTGGTTGGCAGTCAACACATCGGTAATAACGCCATCTTTATTGATTTCTTTCTCGAACTGAAAATTTTTGAAAGAAAAATCTTTTGTTTTGTTGGTTGTTACAAGTTTAATAAACTTCAATTGCGAAGCAAGATTGGAGCCAAGATCATGGTAATGCAAAAATGCATCTTTCTCGAAACCAACGTGCACAAATGCAGCGTTGAGTCCTGCAACGGGTTTTCTGATTTTTGCGATAAAAATATCGCCTACCTGAAAATTGCTTTTCTCTTCCTCTTTATGAAGCTCTATTAGTCTACCATCTTTTAATAAAGCAAAATCAACAGCCTCGGGACTTGAACGGATTATAAGTTCTTTGTTCACGGGTATATTTGTTTTGATTCAAGTTTTAGGTTTCAGGTTTTAAATAAACATGAAAACTTAAAACGAATAGAATTATTTTAAAAAATGATTTTTTGTCGAAGACTGAAAAGATTGAAGTTCAGTCGGATGTCAATGAACGTAAAAAGAAAAAAGTAGTTCTAGACTACTTTTTCTTTTTGTGTCGGTTAGCTCTTGCTCGTTTTTTTCGTTTGTGCGTTGCTACCTTATGTCTTTTTCTCTTTTTACCACTTGGCATATCCTGTAGATTTTGTGATTAATAAATATTTTTTACTTGACTTCGTTGTTTGTCTTTACGCCATCTACAAAAACCTTACTTGGCTTGAATGCTGGAATATTGTGTGCTGGAATTTTTATTGTAGTATTTTTAGATATATTTCGGCCAGTTTTTTCGGCTCTAGTTTTTACTATAAAACTCCCAAAACCTCTTAAATAAACATTATCCCCTGTTTCTAAAGATGTTTTTACTTCCTCCATAAAACTTTCTACAATAGCTTGTACTTCTGCTTTTTCAAGACCTTTTTTTTCTGAAATTTTCGCTACGATATCTGCTTTCGTCATTTTTTTGCGTATTTTTTGAGTACTATTTTTGAGTTTGCAAATATAGAAATAATTTTTTCAATAAATCAACCTTAAAAGATTAAAATTTAATAACATAATGATTTAATTTCGCATTTTAATTTTCATTAATGATTTTTGCTAAAACGTTACAGCATTGGTACTTACAAAACAAACGTGATTTGCCATGGCGAAATTCTGTAAATCCTTACCACATTTGGCTTTCAGAAATCATCTTGCAACAAACGCGAGTTGTGCAGGGTTTGCCCTATTATTTGGCATTTGTAGAAACTTTTCCTACAGTTTTTGATCTAGCAAACGCATCTGAACAGCAAGTCTTGAAACTTTGGCAAGGCCTTGGCTACTATTCTAGAGCCCGAAACTTGCACAAAACTGCACAAACGGTAGCTGTGGAAATGAATGGTGTTTTCCCTGATAATTATAACGATTTATTGAAACTTAAAGGAATTGGCGACTATACGGCTGCTGCCATAGCTTCGTTTGCCTATAACGAAAAAGTGCCCGTGGTCGACGGAAATGTTTTTAGGGTTTTGGCCAGATATATAGGTATAGAAAACAACATTGCCGATCAAAAGTCAAGAAAAATTTTTAAGGAAACTGCGTTAGAATTGATGAGTAGCCTCTCGGCAAATGTATTTAATCAGGCAATAATGGAGTTTGGTGCCTTGCAATGTGTGCCAAAAAATCCTGATTGTACAAAGTGTGTTTTTAATAAAAATTGTTTTGCCTTGCAACAAAAAAGAGTTTCGGTATTGCCTTTAAAATCTAAAAAAGCAAAACCAATAGATAGGTTTTTGAACTATTTGATTTTTATTGATGACAATCAAAAAACAATTATTTCTAAACGCGAAGGAAAAGGTATTTGGGAAAATTTGTATGAATTTCCGCTTATTGAAATTGAAAATAGCATTGATGACAAATTATTTCAAAACAGATTTGAAAATCAATGTTTTGTTTCAAATGAAATTGTTTCGGTTGATAAATTTGAGGCATCGTCAACCATTCACAAGTTAACGCATCAGAATTTATATATTGATTTCTGGAAAATTGAAGTAAAAAATGTGCTAAAAAATGGCATTTCGTTTTCTGAATTGAGGCAATATCCTTTCCCGATTGCGATTGGGCGGTTTATAGAAAAATATTTTTTGTACAAGAATTGACGTTATATTGACTTCAATTTTTTGTATTTTTGAAATAAATTAAAACCTTAACAACATGAGCGGAACACTCAATAAAGTAATGCTTATCGGCTATTTGGGCGATGACGTAAAAATGCATTATTTCAAGGCAGATTCGTGCATTGGCAGGTTTTCTATTGCCACCAACGAAACTTATGTCAACAAAGAAACTGGCGAAAAAATAACCTCAACCGAGTGGCACAATATTGTGGTTCGGAACAAAGCTGCCGAAATTTGTGAGAAATATCTGTCTAAAGGCGATAAAATTTATGTTGAAGGTCGCATAAAATCGCGACAATGGACAGCCGACGATGGCACCTCCAAGCATACTACAGAAATACAAGCCATAGATTTTACGTTTTTGCAAACCAAAAAATCGGGCGAAAACGGCAAGCAAAATCAATCAATAGAGGGTAAAATGCCTAATTATCAAACGCAACAAAATTTGCCCGAAAACGATTTGCCATTTTAAAGAAATTTGAAAGTATATTTAATATTCAAATAGTCGTAAACAACTTTTATTTTCAATAAAACTTCACGAACTTTGCACAAAAAAATACGCCTTTAATTGGTCAGTTAGTTGATATGATAAAAACAGATATTCTTATTATTGGCGCAGGCCCAACAGGACTTTTTGCGGTTTTTGAAGCAGGACTACTCAAACTAAAATGTCATATAATAGACGCTTTGCCACAAATTGGTGGACAACTGTCAGAACTATATCCTAAAAAACCAATTTATGACATTCCAGGTTTTCCGGAAGTTCTGGCCGGCGATTTAGTCAATAACTTAATGGAACAATGTAAACAGTTTCAACCTGGTTTTACGCTTGGCGAAACCGCAGAAACTATTGACAAACTTGATGATGGAACGTTTATAGTAACCACCAACCGCGGCACACAACACCATGCAAATGCCGTGGCTATTGCTGGCGGATTAGGCAGTTTTGAACCACGAAAACCATTGATTGCTGACATAGAGTTTTATGAAAACAAAGGCGTAGAATATTTTGTGCGTGACCCAGAACTGTTCAGAAACAAAAAAATAGTTATTGCTGGTGGCGGCGATTCTGCCTTGGATTGGTCTATATTTTTGTCCGACGTTGCATCGTCTGTTACTTTAATCCACCGTCGAAACGAGTTTCGTGGCGCGCTAGATTCTGTCGAGAAAGTTCAGGAACTCAAACATTCTGGCAAAATTAAACTCATTACACCCGCAGAAGTTGTTGGTTTGCAGGGCGCTGAACACTTAACGGCGATTGACATAGATGAAAATGGTGCACACCGCAGCATAGAAACTGACTACTTTATTCCGCTATTTGGGCTTACGCCAAAACTTGGCGCAATTGCCACTTGGGGACTTGAAATAGAAAAAAACGCAATCAAAGTCAACAATAGCCTAGATTATCAAACCAATATAGAAGGAATTTATGCCATTGGCGATGTAAATACATATCCCGGAAAACTAAAACTCATTCTCTGCGGTTTTCATGAGGCCACTTTGATGGTTCAAAGTGTTTATCAACGCATGAATCCCGGCAAAAAGTACGTTTTGAAATATACCACAGTGTCTGGAATTGATGGTTTTGATGGTACCAGAAAAGAGGCCGAGAAGGCGGTTGTGAAGGCGATTGAGTAAGG
>JBDLWE010000113.1:0-25347 GCA_039804445.1 Bacteroidota bacterium
TGTTATTCTGAATTAATATCGTTTTATAAAAATAGTTGAATATTGTATTGTCTACAAAAAATTTTAATTTACCAGCAATATTACTGTTATAAACCGCAGCTACAACATTTTTTGTTTCATTAAAATTTGAAGTATCATTTATATTTGAAGAGACATATGAATCGCCATACCTACTTACAAAAATATCTGGCACACCTGTTGTCGAAAGCGAACTCAAGAGGGTAGGTTGTGTATATGTATACTGTTTGTTTTCTAAAGCAAGTGTGTGTTCTATAAACAAATTATTTTTCGATTGTTTTGCATTTATGCGATAGCTGTTGTTTATAAAATAGCGATTGCCTTTTAACAACGAAGCAGCATCTCTGGTAAAAATTTGCAGTCGCGCGCGGTCTCGAAATATAGAGCCGTCATTTTCAAACTCTGAATTTTTTGAAATGCCACCATTTTCGCCGTTTGTTATGTCTTGCACCGCAATATGTGCCAAGAGTCGGTATCTGCCATTTTTTGTAGAATAGTTTGTTGAAAATCTAAAATTGCCGGTTGATGAAAGCGTGTTGGTATATTTACCAAAAGAACGAAGCCCTTTGTAGGCAACGGCATAATTTAATCTTTCATTGGTGTTAAGCGTCAGAAAGGCATCTAACGACTGTCCTTGCTCCATTACTGATTTAAAATACAGCTCGGTGAGGGGAGTTGGCACAGAGAAATATTTTATTTGATTAGTTTCTAAATAATTAAAATGTTTTGCAAGAAAACCAAATTGCGGATTTATTTTGTTGTTTGCGCCGCTAAATGCCAACGAGTTATATGCTTGACCTTCGTTTGCAAATGGCAATAGTCCAAATGTATCTCGCCTCAAAAAATTAAAAATATGTTCTTTTCTTATAGTTAATGTTGTGTCAATATATGATGTATCTCGGTCAATGGTTATGACTTTGTATAAATCTATTGCTGCGATTTTTGCTTTATCTTTTTGTTTTTCCTCTTCGGTTTTTATAAAACTTGATTCTTTTTGGGTGTCGTTTTTCTTGACATCTTGTGCTATTATTTGTGTCGAAAATATAATAAATATAATAAAAATAAAAGTTTTCATGTAAAATAACTATGTTTCAAAAGTAACAAATACAAACAACTTTACAAACAAAAAAGAGGCTACAAAATTGCAGCCTCTATAAATTAGAATTTATTTAATTTAGTATCCTGGATTTTGAACACAATTTGGGTTGGCATTAATTTCGGTCTGTGGTATAGGCAAAGCCCATTTTGGGTTGTTTGTAAAAACAAAATTTGCAGGATTTCCGCCAGGATAACCAAGACCAACATAATCTACGGTGTGACGATCAAAAGCTGTTATACCGGCATCTACATACAAGCGCTTTAAGTCTACAAAACGATGACCTTCAAAACAAAACTCTTTTCTACGCTCGTCCAGAATTGCTCTAATAGCAGCTTGACGCGACGTAAAAACTAAAGCAGGTGTTACAACAGCCAATCTTCGGTCTGTAATGAACTTCAAACTATTTGCGGCAGCTGGAAAATCTAAAGCATATGCTCTGGCTTCTGCAATTATAAGGTGCATTTCAGAAAGTCGAATTTGCGTAAAATCTGGATTAAAAGCATTAGCAGCAGTAGCAGCACCAGCCCCACCATGTTTGAATGTAACTAAGACATCCCCGCCAAGTACGTCTGTATCGGTTGCCCAGTTTGGATTAATTAGAGAACCTGTTGTTAATGCAGCAGGTCTGGTAACTAAAAATGCTCTGGCATCATTTGCACCAGCAGCATTTTGAGCATTGGTAGGATTTAAAAAATTAAATAATGACCGACTCACTTCATAAAAAGGTGAACCATTTCGTCTATTTGCAACAGAAACCCAACCGTTGTGCAAGTTTGAACCCTGACCGTTATTTTGCGGAGTTCGTCTCAGTTTGAATATTACTTCGTTGCCAATTGGTGCACTTGTTGCGTGAAAGAGGGCTGTCAAACCATTTAATGCAACTGGTGTAATTCCAGATTTTGTTATTACTGTATTTGCAAATAACTCTGCATTTACATAGTCTTTTCTGTACATAAACAAACGAGCCTTTAGTGCCTGCGCCACTACCAATCTTGGGTAAATGCTTCTATCAGGCACCGTCGTGGTGTTGTATGCTGGTAATAAATTATCGAAATCAATTTTTTTTTTTGACATACGTTACAAACAAATATTTTCTTGCTTTGAAAGTAATTTAAAATAAAAAAACTTTAAAAACGGCAAGAACATTTTGAGAATAGTAAACAATAAAAAAGCCGAATATTATTGTTAAATTGTCGTTTATAAAAAACAAAAAAATGTTACAAACTTTTCATACTTTCGCAACTCTCGAAGCAGGTACTGATGAAGCTGGTCGTGGCTGCCTTGCAGGTCCTGTGACTTGCGCTGCAGTTATTATTGACACAGCACAATTACGTTTATTATCAACAATAAACGACTCTAAAAAACTTTCCGAAAAAACCCGCAATATACTTCGCCCTATTATCGAAGAAGCGGCAATTTGTTTTTCTGTAATTCACATTTATCCCGAAAAAATTGACCAAATCAATATTTTACAGGCCTCAATTCTCGGAATGCAAACTGCAGCACTTTCGTTAACCACAAAACCACAACATTTTATTGTAGATGGCAACAGATTTAACGCAGGTATTCATTTGCCAAATTATCAACAAAATAGTTTCTACAAATATTTGGAACCATCAATTTTTGAAAATCAAATTCCGTACAGCACGATCATCAAAGGCGATTCAAAATTTTTGAGTATCGCCGCCGCATCAATTCTTGCAAAAACCTATCGAGACGAGTATATGCTCGAGATTCACCAAGAATTTCCAATGTACAATTGGGCAAAAAATAAAGGTTATCCCACAAAAGAGCATTATGAAGCTATCAAAAAATATGGCCGATGCAAATATCACCGACTATCTTTCAAATTCAAAGACGAAAAATAGCATTTTCAATCAACAAAACTACAATCAAATATCCTTGCAAAATGCTTTAAAATTTTATTTGAAACCTCAACTTCATCAACCCACTCGATTTTAAGTTCGGCACGCAGCGACGTTACCGCTTTACCTTGAATACCGCATGGTACAATATTGTCAAAATATCCTAAATCTACGTTCACATTCAACGCAAAACCATGCATTGTAACCCAACGACTTGCACGAACGCCCATTGCACAAATTTTTCTGGCAAAGGGCGTTCCTACTCCCAACCATACGCCAGTTTCGCCCTCGCTACGGCCGCAGACCAGTCCATATTCTAATAATGTTAAAATAATTGCTTCCTCCAAAAAACGTAAATATTTGTGAATATCTGTAAAAAAATTCTCTAAATCTAAAATAGGATAGCCCACAAGCTGGCCAGGACCATGATACGTAATATCACCACCTCTGTTGGTCTTAAAAAAAGTCGCGCCTTTGGCCTCCAACTGCTTTTCTGAAAGTAATAAATTGCTCAAATCGCCACTTTTGCCCAAAGTATAAACGTGTGGATGCTCTACAAATAGCAAATAATTTGGCGTCAAAAGTTGCAAACCCTCGCGTCGGTTCCTGATTTTTAAATCTATAATTTCCTTAAACAGTCGTTCCTGCTCATCCCAAGTCGATTTATAATCTTGCAAACCCAAGTTGCGAACCACGATACTATTATTCATTTTTTTACACAATTTACAACAAAGTTAATCAATAAAAATTAGTATGTTTGGAAACGGTTCGTCACGGTTTGTAAAAAAACCCCTTCGCCAGATGGTTTAGGACGTTTGGTTAGAAAGTTAGTGAAGTTGTAATTTTTATAGTCATAACGAGGTTTTCTACATTGACCACAGTCTATGTGTGGTCAAGGGATAAGACGTCAAAAAAAAATTTCGATATCGATGCAATCGCGCACAATCTGTTGTGGAAGTTTACAGGCATGTACAAAAGCCAACATAATTTGCCCATGCATTATAAAATTGTAGAAAGTCAATAAATATGTAAAAAAAAACCAACCTTCAAAAGAAGATTGGTTTTAAGAGCCGGCGGAGGGACTCGAACCCACGACCTGCTGATTACAAATCAGCTGCTCTAGCCAACTGAGCTACGCTGGCAGCGTTATTGCAAATATAAAATTGAAAAGTTGATTTCCAAAATTTTTGTAACGTTTTTTCAAAAAAATTTTATTGCAAATCGTTTATTTTAGTAATCAATTGATTTGCAACTTGTTCAAGTTCTACGTTAATAGCCTTGAAATGTGTTTTCTTGTTTTCGACATTTTTTGCATTCACCTTCGTGATAAGACCGTCAAAAGCAGCAATAGCCTCGTCAATCAAAGCGTTAGTCTCTGTAGATGGTTTTCCCGAAGTAGTCATTTCATACAAATATACCGCCTCGATGATATCGCCAAGTACAAAATTGATATCTTTTTTTAAATTTTTAACATTAGCCATTTTATTGCTTTTACGAATTTTTAAATATTCTTTATAAATCGAGTGCAAAAGTACAATAAAACTTTCTAAAAATGACTACTAAATTGTTATTTCTAAAATTGTGGCTTGTCCAACAAACTCAAAATTGGTTAAAATCGCCGGAATCAAAATCGTTTGCCCTTTCTCAAAATAATTGATCTCGCCTTCATAATTAATCTTGCAACTACCATCGACTACCATATAAACCGCAAAATTATCATTGTTTTTAGACATAGCAAGTCTACCGTTTAAAGCAATATAGTTCGTTGTAAAGTATTGCGATGTAACAATATTGTTTAAACTATTTTCTGTTTTTTGATAATCTCTACGACAATCAGTTTTTTCAAAATTAATTGCATCTACAGCCAAATCATTGTGCAATTCCCTGAGATTTCCGTGAACGTCACGCCTATCAAAATCATAAATTCTGTACGTAATGTCTGATGATTGCTGAATTTCGGCAATCAAAGTTCCAGCGCCAATCGCGTGTACCGTGCCAGTTTCAAGCATAAAAACGTCTCCTTTTTTAACAGGAATCTTGTTTAATAATTTCTCGATGTTATTATTTTCAATAGCAGATAAATATTGTTGTTTTGTTACTTTCTCTTTAAAACCTACCAAAATAGTAGCATTATCATCGGCCTCGACCACATACCACATTTCGGTTTTGCCAAGGCTGCCATGTCGTTTCATTGCAAGCTCGTCATTAGGATGTACTTGAATAGACAAGTCTTGCTGCGCATCAAGATACTTAAAAAGTAACGGAAACAGCGTTCCGAATTTATCTACTACCGATTGACCAAGAATTTCTACCGAAAAACTCGAAAGCAAGTCAGTTATTGATTTGTTTTTATAAATACCAGATTCAACAATGCTTTCATCTTCTGGTATCGCAGACAATTCCCAACTTTCGCCTGTTGTTTGCGAACATATTTTTTTGTTAAGTTTTTTCAACGTCTGTCCTCCCCAAATTCTTTCTTTGAAAATAGGTTTAAATAAAAGCGGATAGGCTATGTAATTTGATTTCATTTTGTTTAATTTATTGCTATTGCAAAATTAATCCTAATAACGGCGATTGCTTGGTCAATTCGGTCTTTCGGGCTCGGGTGAAAGGAAAATCTTTTTTTTATTTTTCACAAAATAAAAAAAATTTGAATGATAGCGGGATAAAGCTCCAAATAATTATACTAATTTCTTGATGGCTTCAAGCGCTTTCGGAATGTGCTTGGTAGCCATCATGCTATCAAATATCATTTTTACAACACCATTCTTGTCCGCAACATAAGTCACACGACCTGGCAACAAACCGAGTAGTCCCGTGGGCACACCAAACATATTGCGTATTTTTTTGTCGTTATCAGACAGCAGCGTAAATGGCAGTTTGTATTGCTTTGAAAATTTTTCATGCGATTTTTGGCTGTCGCTACTAATACCAATAACCTCGGCGCCAAGGTCTGTAAAATCTTGATATTGGTCTCTAAAGCTGCAGGCCTGCGCCGTGCAACCAGGCGTGTTGTCTTTAGGATAAAAATAAATAACCACGGCTTTGTGTCCAACAATACTGTTGCTTTCAAAACGCTGTCCGTTGGTGTCTATTGCTGTAAAATCTGGAATTTTATCGCCTACTTTTACTGCCATTTTATTGTCCTTTATAGGTTACAAAGTTTCGTGGTGTTTCATAAAGCACAATCTCTAGATCAAAATCAGGCTTGATGTGTGGCTTTAGTTTATTGTAAATCACAACCGAAATATTTTCGGCACTTGGATTTAGATTTTCAAAATCAGCCACGTCAAGGTTCAAATTTTTGTGATCAAAGTGTTCTTCAACTTCCTGTTTTATAAGGTCTGCCAGCACTTTTGCATCCATGACATAGCCCGTTTCTGGATCAATCTCTCCTGTTACAGAAACAGTCAAATCGTAGTTATGACCATGATAGTTTGGGTTGTTGCATTTGCCAAAAATTTCTTCGTTTTTTTCAAATGTCCAATCTTTTCTGTACAATCTGTGTGCTGCATTAAAATGCGCTTTACGCGAAATGGTTACTTTCATTGTGTTTTTCGATTTATCATCGATTTTTTTATATTTTGTGATTCTCAATATAATGATAAAATTCGTCAAAAATAATCTTAAACCAAATTGTATATAACTGTGGGTTTAAGACCATATCAGTTTTAACGTCATCAATAGCCATCCATTTCCATGACTCTACTTCTTCGGGGTTTATGGTTGGTTTATCGTTAAATTTCCCAATCATAACGTGGTCTAGCTCATGTTCTTTAAGTCCGTTGTCAAAAGGTGCTTTATATATAAAATGAAAAAGTTCGTGCAGTGGTGTTTCAAAACCCATTTCTTCAAACAACCGTCGCTTGCCAGCTTGCAGGTTTGTCTCGCCTTCACGTTGGTGGCTGCAGCAGGTGTTGGTCCACAGCAGTGGCGAATGATATTTTTGTGCAGCACGCTGCTGTAGCATGATTTCGTTTTTGTCATTTAGCACAAATACCGAAAATGCACGGTGCAACACTGCTTTTTGGTGTGCTTCTAGTTTTGGCATTAATCCTATTGGTTCGTCTTTTTCATTGACCAATATTACGTTTTCTTCTATCATGAGTTAAATTTACTCGGTAAAATTACTAAAAAAGATTGAAATAAAGATAATGATTTTTAGACAGATTTTTGTTTTTTAACACTTAAAATGCAAATAGTTATCTATTATGATTTTTGTGCTGGAAGCCTTGTCAAGTATTCTTGCGTATTGACATGACTGCCATTTCTGCACATTTTTCGCCATCTATTGCTGCCGAAATTATGCCGCCTGCATATCCTGCGCCTTCGCCACAGGGGTAAAGCCCTTTTATTTGGAGATGCTCCAGCGTTTCTGGATCTCTAGGAATGCGCACAGGGCTTGACGTTCGGCTTTCTGGCGCATGCAAAATGGCTTCGTTGGTGAGATACCCTTTCATTGATTTTCCAAAATCTAAGAATCCTTGGCGCAAAACAGTTGTTAGAAAATCTGGAAAAACTGTTCCAAGCGCTACAGAGGTTGTGCCAGGAACGTAAGACGTTTTTGGAATACTGCTAGAAATTTTGTTTTGTGTAAAATCGATCATGCGTTGTGCAGGCACTTTTTGGGACGATCCTGCCAACTGCCATGCTCGTTGCTCAATTTGCTTTTGAAATTCAAGTCCTGCTAGGGCACCAAATTTTGCAAAAGGTTTAAAATCGTCAAGTTTCAATTCGACCACAATGCCCGAATTAGCGGTGGCTTGGTCACGCTTAGACGGTGACCAACCGTTGGTTACAACTTCGCCGGGGCTTGTGGCACAAGGGGCAATGACGCCACCTGGACACATGCAAAACGAGTACATGCCACGACCATTGACTTGCTTGACAATAGAGTAGGGTGCTGGCGGCAGATGTTCGCCACGGTAGTCGCATGAATACTGAATTTGGTCTATCAAGTTTTGAGGATGTTCTGCACGAACGCCTATGGCAAAAGGCTTGGCCTCGATAAATATTTTTTTGCGATCGAGCATCTCAAAAATATCTCGGGCAGAGTGTCCTGTTGCAAGGATGATTTTTTGAGCTAAAATTTGTTCGCCTTTGTGTGTTTCAATGCCTTGAACTTCATTGTTTTTTATGATTATGTTTGATACGCGGGTTTCAAAAAGTACTTGGCCACCGTGTTCTATAATCTTGTTGCGAATGTCTTGAATAATCTGCGGCAATTTGTTGGTGCCTATGTGCGGATGCGCATCGACCATAATTTCTGGGGTTGCGCCAAAAGCTACGAGCGTTTTTAGAACTTTATCAATATCGCCACGTTTTTTAGAACGGGTATATAGTTTTCCGTCTGAATAGGTACCTGCACCGCCTTCGCCAAAACAATAGTTTGAGTCTGGGTTAACAATGTGGTCTACATTGATGGCTTTGAGGTCTCGACGACGCCCTCGAACGTCTTTGCCACGTTCTACGACGATTGGTTTTAGGCCTACTTCGATCAACTTTAATGCGGCAAAAAGTCCGGCTGGGCCTGCGCCAATGACAATAACTGCTTGCGAGTTTGAAACGTTGTGGTAGTATGGTAGTTCAAATTTTTGATCAACAAGATCGTCATCATTAAAATAGACGTCAACTTTTAAATTTATTTTTATTGATTTTTGACGAGCGTCGATAGATTTTTTTAGAATTGAAAAATGTCTGATATCATTTGTAGAAACGCCAATTTTTTTGGACAATTGATTTTTTAACAATTGCTCGCTATTTGCTACTTCTGGCGAAACTTGAAATAAAAGTTGTTGTGGCATTTGTATAGATGAATGTTTTTGCAAAAGTATTGAATTTATGATTTGCAAATGGTTCTTTTTTTTGACCACAAATTTCACAAATTAGAAACTCTATTAACTTTATTATTGAATAAAAAGATTTGATAAAGTGACTTTTCAACGAAATCAAAAACAATTTTATTTAAAAATCAAAAATTAGTTTTTTTGACCGCGTTAAACTTGGTCAACGGTCTCTCCAGCGTTAGGTGTTGAGCGGAAATCCTGTCATTGCTATGAACGAGGCAATCTTCTCAAAAGATTGCCTCGTTCATAGCAATGACAGATTGGGAGCGGAACGCCGGCCTCGTCTTTTTTCGGACGAGGCAACGCCCAAAAAAAAATTATTTTGTTTTTAAACTATTTTTGAGTTCAAATGCATAAAGGGCAAAACTAGCTAGCCAATGTTCGCCTTCATAGTTTCCGTCGGTTATTGTGGCAAGTGAGTATTTAAAGTGGTTGTCGGCCAGTGCTTTTAAATGAGAAAATTGTGTCGGATATTGCGTTATTAAACCATAAAAATTCCAGGCGCGGCTAAAGTTTAATCCGTCAAGATGCACCAAGTGTCCGTCTGTTCTGTCGGATACTTTGGCGATTTGCCACGAGAATTTTTTGTTGAGAATTTGTGGCATAAAGCTTTTGAGCCAAAATAAAAAATCGGGTTTTGGTAGGATTCTTTGCATTATCGCAATTTCTTCCATGGATGGCGATAGAAAGTCGGTGCCGCTTGGTTCCCATGAAAGTTGGGTGTTTTTGTCGTTTTTGTATAATCGGTTTGCGTTTTTTTCTATCGATTTTTGAAAGGCTATGTCGTTTTTAAAAACTGCATAATCCCAGGCAAAGGTGAGCCCGAATGCTGTATTGGTGTGCGTTCCGTTGCGAATGGCATACAAAAGTTTTGGCAAAAATGTTTTGTATCTTTCGATAATAAGGTTTGATAAGGGCAAAAGATTTTTTGATAATGCTTGAAAATCTTGGTTTTTTGAAGTTTCTAGTTCATACTGAAGTTTGAGAATCCAAGCCCAGCCGTAGGTTCGCTCGAATGAGTTTTCGTGTTTTTTGTTGAGATAATCAATTTCTTTTTGAATGTTGGTTTGGCTTAAATTGGTTTTTAAGATGTCGATAATTTTGTTTTTGTTGTCTAATTCATCAAAATTATTGATTAAATAAACCAAACTCCAATGCCCGTGCACAGACGAGTGCCAGTCAAAGCAACCGTAAAATGCGGGATGAAGTTCTTTTGGCGAACGCAGTTCTGTGGCGTCTGCCAGTAGCTGGTTAAGTTTGTTTGGGTATTCTTGTTGCAAACATTTTATTGGCAGCGCAGCAAGTTTATTGGCTTGTTCGGCGGTTAGTTGTTGTGCATTTGCAAACAAACCTGTTGTCAAAAATAAAAATAGTCTAAAATTCATTATGTTTATTGCTTTTTTTTGGTTGTTATTTTATTTCTTAATTTTGTAAAAAAAAAACAGTGAGAAAAATTAAACTTATTTGGGATTTTCGTGGTCAAGTTGCCAGTCAAACGGCTCAGCATCATTTGTTGCATCTTAAAGAATTTGCGGCAGCAGAGAATTTAGCGCTTAGATTGTCTGGCTTTACTGATGAAAATGAATTTCACGCAACGGCTTTTATGGTTGTTGATGAGTTGGTTATGACGTTTGTTCGTGATGCATTAAAGCCACATCGGGCAGAAGTTTTTGAACAATAATTTTTTGAGTTATTGTTGCAATAGTCCATTTTTTCGAGCAAAGTTCACTAGTTCGGGGCTGTTTTTTACGTTTAGTTTTTTGAACAAAATTGTTTTTCGTGATTCAATAGATTTTTGGGTTACAAATTCTTTGTCGGCAATTTCTTTATTAGAATATCCGTCGGATATGTACTGAATTATTGTTAGATCTTTTATTGATAGTTTTATGTTTTTTGAATCAATATCATCGCCCACGGCTAGAATTGCTGTTACATCTGGCGATGTATATGTTTTTTTGTCATAAACGGTTTTTATGCCTTCTATAAGCTCTTTGCTAGATGAACTTTTAGATATATAGCCTTTTACGCCAAGTTGAAACATTTTTTTTATCAAAAAATATTCTGTGTTCATGCTTACAACAATTATTCTGGGGTTTGGCAATATGTTGCAAATCATAGGCACGTAGTCTATAGACAATTTGCCGTTGATGTTTAAATCTAATAAAATAACATCGGGTTTGTAATCTAGAAGGCCTTGTTTCAGATTGTCTAGCTGATCTATTTCGCCAATTATTTTAAATTCTTTATAGCTGCTTAACATCAAATTCCATGCTTCACGCACAAGTTTGTGGTCTTCGACCAACAATATTTTTATTGGATTTGTCATGGTTTATATTGGAAAAGTGATGTAAAATATTGTGCCTTTATCGATTCTTGATTTAATAATATGGTCGCCGTCGATAATTTTTAGTTTGTTTTCTAGATTTATAAGTCCGTTTCCTTTTTGAATATTTTTTACATCAAAACCTATTCCGTTGTCAGAGACCATTAATGAAAATCGATTGATTGTTTTTTTGATATAAATATTAGATTCGGTTGCGTTTGCATATTTCATCATATTATGAATTAACTCTTGAATAATCCTTAAAACAATAATACGCTTATTATCTGAAATCCTTAAGTTGTTTTTGTTGGTTTCTTTAAGATTAAACTTAATTTTGTTGCGTGGTAGCGAGAGTAACAATTCATTTATTCCTTCATAGAGTGTTTTATTGAACATTAAAAACGAGTTTTGACTAGTGGCTATATATTTTATCTCCTCAATCGCTTTGTCTATCAAGTTTATACCATTAATAAACAAAAGATCGCTTTTTGAATAAGCCTCTTGCAACTGTATCTTGGCTGCAAACAGCATTTGGTTTATGCCGTCGTGCAACTCTTGTGCAATAACGTTTCGCTCGCGCTCTTGCCCAAGCATTATTTGATAGGCAATGTCTTTTGTGGCTTTTTGATCTTGGTCTTTGAGTGTTTTTAACTCGATATTTTGTTGTTCTAATTTGTTTTTTATATCAGAAATTTCAGAAATATCAACAACGCAACCCATTATTTTTTTTACTAATCTATTTTCACTTTCAACAATAATTGCCGATACTAAAAGCGTTACAACATGACCAAGTTTATGTTTGATTTTTAGCTGATGCAAGAAAGATGTATTTGGTTGTGTTTTTAAATACTGTATGATTGCTTTCCAAAACAATTCAAAATCTTGAGGTTCTAGAACATCAATTAGCGGATTTATAAGGCAATCTTGATAATTAATCGACTCATAACCCATATGTGCTTTTAGTTTATCGCTCAACATCAATTGATGAGTTTCTAAATCCCACTGCCAGTGTCCATTTAGCGAATGTTCGAATATGCTTTTAAAATTGTCTAACTGCAATTCAAGTTTTTTGCTATTTTCGACACGTTCAGTAATGTCAATTAAACAGCCAATCATTTTTTTTATTCTAGTTCCTTTTCTTTCAGCAACAATGCCAGATACTAGATTTGTGACCAAATGCCCTTTGCCGTGTCTAAAATTTATTTGATATCGAAACGGAGCATTAGGGTCGTTTTTTGCAATATATTTTTTTACTTGAACCCAGTAATTATCAAACTCTGACTTGTCCATAAAAGATATCAATAGGTTGGTCTGTGGACGTACAAAATCATTTTCGTTAATGCCAAGATTTTTTTTAAGTCCTGCGCTCAAATGCAAATCTTGGTCGATCAAGTCCCACTCCCAATACCCGCCTAGTGTTTCTTCAAAAATGGCTTTAAAATTGTTTATCTGGGTTTCAATAATTTTTTGCTCATTCACTTTTTCAGTAATGTTAACCGCAGTGCCTATAAAAGTTGACGATTGACTTTTTTTGCTTTTCAAGAAGTTACCTTTTATGGCAAACCAGTTTTCTTCGCCATTTTTGTTTATTATAATTATATCTTGAGGCTTTGCCGGCGGTTGTCCAGAAACGATAGCTAATATATAATTATATAAAATTTCATGAAAATCTGGATGCACAAAAAAAGTATATTTTTGGCCCAATAGTTCTTCATAACTATAGCCCAAGTCAAGACATTTTGGCGAAATATATGTCAAGATGCCATCTGTTGTTGTGCTGTAAACAAAGTCGTTTGAGTTTTCGACCAACAATTTAAACTTTTGTTTTTGCTTTTTAGCTTTCTTTTTAAATTTTTTTTTAGCTGTAATGTCACGACACGACCCCAAAAAAAGCGGGGCATTGTTAACTAAACAATATGTTTTTGAAGCATGGTTTTCAAGTGTTATCAAACCGGCAGTTTTATGTTTTGCTTTATAAGAAATGCTTTTTCGACGAGTATTTCCTGACATGATTTTTAGAAAATACTTCTGGCATTTTTTATAATGTTTTGGATCTATGAATTCAGAAATATTTTTGCCTAGTACTTCGTCTATATTGTGACCAAGAATATCTGTCCAACGATGAGAGGCATATATTAAAAAACCTTCATCGTTTAAGCAGTATATTATTTCGTCTGTATTATTGACTATATTTTCAATAAAATTTTGGGGAACGGCTTGGGTAGTACTCATAAATAGAATTATAAAAATCTTATTTTAAGTGTTATTTTAATCAAATTATTATTTGTATTTAATTGGCCACTTCACTTATGAATTTAATGCGCATTAATCGAAGTTCATCCAAGTCATAATCGCCATCAAATTCTTTTAAGGCGGTTTCAATATTGTCTGTTTCTGCCTCCATAAAGTAGTTATGGATTTCTTCTTGTTGGTCATCGTCTAGAATTTCGTCTATCCAATATTTGATGTTCAGTTTTGTGCCTGAGTAAACAATCTGTTCCATTTCTTTAACCAAATCATCCATTTTTAGGCCTTTGCCACGAGCAATATCTGTTAATGACAATTTTCTGTCAATGTTTTGAATAATATAAAGTTTGTTTACAGAATTGGCACCTGTAGATTTTACGACCAAATCATCTGGGCGTATAATGTCGTTTTCGTCAACATATTTTTTTATAACTGCTACAAAATCGTTGCCATATTTTTTGGCTTTTCCTTCGCCAACGCCATGAATATTGCTCATTTCGTCTATGGTTATCGGATATTTCAGAGACATATCCTCTAGTGACGGATCTTGAAAAACCACAAACGGCGGAACACCAAATTTTTTGGCAGCTTTTTTGCGAAGGTCACGCAAAATACCCATCAAAACTTCGTCGGCCACGCCTGTTGCTTTTGCAGCAGTAACAATTGCATCGTCTTCGGCCTCGTTATATTCATGGTCTTCAGACATCATAAACGACTCTGGATTCTCAATAAAATCAAGACCTTTTTCTGTTATCTTAACAATACCGTAGGTTTCTATATCTTTAGACAGCATTCCGGTAACTAAAACTTGTCGCAAGAGTGCCATCCAATATCGCTCTTCATGCGCGCCTCCGCATCCAAAAAACTGTTGCATGTCGGTTCTGTGCGCCTTGATAGTCGCATTTATTTTTCCCGTAAGGGTATAAACCAATTCTTTTGATTTATAGACATGCTTGGTGTCTCGAACTACTTCCAGCAACTGCTTAACCTGTTTTTTTGCCTCGACTTTTGTTTTTGGGTTACGCACATTGTCATCCATATCGGCACCATCGCCAGTTTCCGAGTCAAATTCTTCGCCAAAATAATGTAACAAAAATTTGCGTCGCGACATACTGGTTTCGGCGTAAGCCACAACCTCTTGCAGTAGCGCAAAACCTATTTCTTGTTCGGCAACGGGCTTGCCAGTCATAAACTTTTCAAGTTTTTCAACATCTTTATAACTGTAGTATGCAAGACAATGCCCTTCGCCACCATCGCGACCGCCACGACCAGTTTCTTGATAATAACTTTCTAACGATTTTGGAATGTCATGATGTATCACAAACCGAACGTCGGGCTTGTCAATACCCATTCCAAAGGCGATGGTGGCCACAACCACTTCTACGTCTTCCATCAAAAACATATCTTGATGCTTGGCTCTAGTTTTGGCGTCAAGCCCTGCATGATAGGGTACTGCCGAAATTCCGTTTACTTGCAAAACCTGTGCAATTGCCTCTACTTTTTTGCGAGATAAGCAATAAATAATACCAGATTTTCCTTTGTGTTGTTTTATAAATCTTATAATGTCAGATTCTATATTTTTGGTTTTTGTGCGAACTTCATAATATAAATTCGGACGATTAAAAGATGCTTTAAATGTGGTTGCATCTGGCATATCAAGATTTTTCAAGATATCTTCTTGCACCTTTGGCGTGGCGGTTGCCGTTAGACCTATAATAGGTACGTCGTCGCCAAGCATTTTGATAATGTGTTTCAAGTTTCGATATTCGGGTCTAAAATCATGCCCCCATTCTGAGATGCAATGCGCTTCGTCAATTGCGACAAATGATATTTTTTCGGTTCTAAAAAAGTTAACATACTCTTCTTTTGTCAACGATTCTGGAGCAACATATAGCAATTTTGTGATGCCCGCACTAATATCGGACTTGACTTGTGCAATTTCGCCTCGATTCAAAGACGAGTTCAAGACGTGCGCAATGCCAACTTCAGACGATAAACTTCTAATGGCATCGACTTGGTTTTTCATCAATGCAATCAATGGAGAAACTACAATGGCAGTACCTTCATGTATCAAGGCTGGCAGCTGGTAACACAGTGATTTTCCGCCACCTGTGGGCATAATCACAAATGTATTTTTGCCTGATATGATACTTTTTATGACAGGTTCTTGAAGCCCTTTAAATTGATTAAAACCAAAATATTTTTTCAGTGCAGCGTGTATATCGATTTCGGTTGAATTCATTATTATTTAATAGTATTTTTGTCTAAATTTGCATCTATAAAGATATTACTAATTTTTAGAAAAACAAATTTTTTAGAATAATCTGTTTTGAAAACAAACCACGAACTGCTGGCGATTGCAAAGCAATCCATTATATCGCAGAAAGAATCTATAGAAAAAATAGCCAATCTATTGCAAGAATCTTTTGCCGATGCCGTAAACATAATCTATAATTCAAAAAGTAGATTGGTCGTTACCGGAATTGGGAAAAGTGCCATTATTGCTCAAAAAATCGTGGCAACCATGAATTCTACAGGTACGCCGTCATCGTTTTTGCACGCCTCAGAAGCTATTCATGGCGACTTGGGAATGGTGCAAAAAGACGATGTCGTGATTTGCATTTCTAAAAGTGGCAATAGTCCCGAAATCAAAATTTTGGTACCGATTATTAATAGATTTGGCAATAAATTGATAGCAATCACAGGAAATTTAACTTCGTTTTTGGCCCAGAATTCAGATTTTGTGCTAGACACGACAGTCGATGCAGAATCTTGCCCCTTGAACCTTGCCCCTACAAATAGCACCACAGCGCAGTTGGTTATTGGCGATGCACTAGCGATTTGCCTTATGGAAATGCGCAACTTCAAACCCAAAGATTTTGCAAAATATCATCCAGGTGGCGCACTTGGCAAAAAGTTGTTGTTTCGGGTTTCAGACATGATACAAAATTCGCAAAAGCCACTTGTTCAAACCACTACAGATATCAAAACCGTAATTTTTGAAATTTCAGAAAAACGGCTTGGCGTAACTGCTGTCGTAGATCATGACAAAATTGTTGGAATTATTACTGATGGCGATATCAGGCGAATGTTGACAAAACATGATAGTATTGCTGGCCTTTCGGCAAATGATATCATGACACGAAATCCGCAAACCATTCAAACCACCACGATGGTTGTAGATGCACTAAATATTATGGAGGACAATAAAATCACGCAATTGGTGGTTTTAGACTGTGACGATTATGTCGGGATTTTACATTTACATGATATACTTAAAGAAGGAATTGCATAATGGCAGACAAAACAATGAAAGAAATGTCGTTTCTAGACCATCTAGAAGTGTTGCGGTGGTTGCTTATTCGCTCTACTTTGGCAATGCTAATCATGGCTGCTATAGTATTTTTTTTTAGCGATGTCATTTTTGATGATATCTTGTTTGCACCTACCAAAGTCAATTTTGTTACCTATACTTCTTTTTGCGATTTGAGCCATTACCTTGGTTTTGCAGATAGCATTTGTGTGACTGAACTGCCGTTCATTATTCAAAACACGGCCATGGAAGGTCAAATCAATGTTCTAGTGTGGACGTGCATAACCGCAGGATTCATTTTGAGTTTTCCTTATATTCTTTTTGAATTTTGGAAATTTATAAGTCCAGCCCTCTATGAAAATGAACGAAAACACGTGGTTTGGTTTATTTTAATCTCGTCGTTATTGTTTTTTGCAGGTGTGTTGTTTGGGTATTTTATTGTTGTACCAATGTCGGTAAACTTTTTTGCTACTTTTCAAGTCAGCAAAACCGTTATCAATCAGTTTACTTTAGATTCTTATATTTCCATGGTTAAAACATCAGTCATTGCCAGCGGATTGTTTTTTGAATTGCCAATTATTATTTATTTTTTAACAAAACTTGGACTGGTAACTCCGCAATTTTTAAGAAAATCTCGAAAAATCGCCATTATAATTGTCTTGATAATCGCAGCAATAGTAACACCACCAGACGTTGTAAGCCAGATTATTGTTACTATCCCGATGCTTATTATTTTTGAAATAAGCGTTTTGATTTCAGCAATGGTAGTCAAAAAAGAAGAAAAAAGCGCAGCTTTTTCGGTGCCTTAATTTAACAAAAATTTTGTAAACAAAAAATATTTAGTTTTCACCATATTGTAAAAGAGATTTTACAAAATTATTAAAAGAAATCAGGTGTTTTTATTTTTCATATAGTTATTATTACTATAAAAAGCAAAGCGCCTACAACCTATGATTTATAAAAATCTTTATGTGGTTAAACTATTTTTGAATATTGAAACAACAATAATAACCCAATAAAAATCAAATCATGTCAAATATTGTTCAAGAATTTAATGACTATCGTGCAAAAATGAACGAAAAACTGCTTGCAGATGATACAAAGTCATCAAGCGAATTTTCAATCTAGATACCAATACCTATGCCGAAGGTGCGTTAGACGTAAAAACAAAAGAACTCCTTGGCTTGGTTGCCTCTGCGGTTTTGCGTTGTGACGATTGCATCAAATATCATCTCGAGACTTGCTACAAACTTGGTGTGTCACGCGCCGAAATGATGGAGTCTATGAGCGTTGCAACTTTGGTTGGCGGTACAATCGTGATTCCGCATTTGCGCAGAGCCTATGAGTTTTGGGAAGCCTTGGAAGAAGGCAAATAATTATTTCAGATTGACCAATAACGATTAACGATTGCAGATTTTGTATTACTTATTTTTTATTAAGATAATTATGAGATTTATTTTTTAAAAATAAATTCTCGGAAATCGTTAATCAAAAATCACTAATCTACAATCGTTAATTGAAATCACTTCTTCTCAAGCAATTTCCTCTGTGCAACTAAAGCATTAAGCTTTTTGCCATAAATAGAATTTGCAATTTTTGGAGGCAATGAGTTTTGAATGGTGTCCATATATTGCAACGAAACATTTGGAATTTCGGTCAGAGCCACATAAGGCGCAACTTCAAAATCATTGTGGTTTACCACAAAATTCACCGCATAAAGGTATTTCCGTCTTATGATATTGTTTTGAATATTCTGGATACTGTCAAATTTTTTCTGATTCTTGGTTTTCATCGACAAAAACTTTAGTTGAGACAAAGCCAATTGGTCATCATTAAATTTTTTGCCAATTTTTTGATATTCCAAATACAGTTCGTTGTTTTTTGAACCACTTATTTTAGCGTTCGCAAAAAACAATTCAACCTCTGTATCAATAGTCATTTTACCAGGCTCGGCAAAGAAAGGCAAAGTGTTATCCATAGAATTTGACACGCCCCGATTCAAGGTCAAGTACAGCATTTCTGGTTCGGCGATATTTAAAGTTGACGAAAAATGTGAATCGCCATTAATTTTTATAGTATCTAAATTAACATAAGCTGTATCTACAATTTTTTTTATAATCAATGTTCCAGACTTTAAACCTTCAACATTTCCGATAATTTCTAGATTTCCAACTGGTTTTTTATCGGTACAAGATGCTAAAACGATGGTCAAAATTGCGACTTGAAAAAATTGTTTCATTTTTTTGAATTTTGGCAAATGTAACAAAAATTGTAGATTTCGCTATTTTATTTTGCTCAAAAATAAAACAATTTTTTCGACTAAAATTCCAGAAACAGGAAGTGTTTCATCACGATAACTGGCCATATTTTGACTCGCATCGCCATTGATAATCTTAAAAACATGATTCATATTAGATATAATTTCTAATGTTGCCGTTTATTTTGCTTTTTGCAAAAGTTGAGCATCTGCCACTTGAATCTGCAAATCTTTGTCGCCATTGATAATCAAAATTGGAATTTGCAGTTTTGCAATTTCAATTTGCGGATTTAATTTTATCCACGAAATCATGTATGGTTGTACGCTTTTTCTGAACATAACCGCAAGAGCAGGAGCGAGGGTAGTAGTTTCAAATGTTTGTCCAGCTTTCAGCAAATCAAGTTTTGCTCGAAGTTCATCTTTTATTGACGGATACTGTTTTGCAATTTGTTGTTCTATAATTTCATCAATCGGGCGTCCTGCACCAGCTAATGTTATGAAACCACCTGCTAGTCCATTGGCAGCTACCATACCAATTAGCGATCCTTCAGAATGTCCTGCAACAATGATTTTGTTATATTTTTTTTGGTTTTTAAAGAAATTTATGACCATTTTTGCATCGTCAATCATATCAGAAAAAAGAAGTTTACTCTCGTCGATACTTTTGTTTTTTATTTGGGCCAAGATACGTTTGTCATAAGAAAAAACCGCAGTTCCTGAATTTGCAATGCCTTCTGACAGCATTTTCAATGAGTTGTTGGTCATACCAGTTTGATTTCCGTTTCTGTCGGTCGGTCCTGAGCCTGCAATTACAATCACAAGGTTTGTTTTAGATTTTATGGTGGGTGAATACAAAGTGCCTCGCAGCAAATCTGTTACTGCAATTTCTGAAGTTGAAAATTTGTTTTGTGACCAAGATATTAATGCAAATATTAATGCAAGTTTTAAAAAATTATTTTTCATAAAACTTAAAAATAAAAATTAATAAAAACAAAATGCCACATAGGCCTGCAAATGCACAAATCGATTTTATATTCGCAAAGTTAATTGTCCAGCCGAATGGGCTAATTCGCTTTGGCGGAAAAATTCTTTTATCGGCAGGATTGAAATAAAATATATTGTAATACCAATTTTGCGAACTTTTTTCGGTTTTATCAAACTTCATATAAATTGAGTTTTGTAAAATAACTTTATAAAAAAACTCCCAAGTCAGGAGTTTAAATTTTTTATCGTTTAGATATTTTGTTGTGTGTTATTTGTTTTTGCATCGTGCATTTAAACCTATCAATGCCATCGACTCGTTTTTTGGCGTGTTTGGTCGAGCGACCTTGTACACGTGCACGCCACATTTTGAAACTCGAAAGTTTCATTTCTTTGCGCATGATTTCTATGGTTTCTTGTTCAGAAATACCAAATTGCATTTTTATGGCGTCAAAGGTTGTGCGGTCTTCCCACGCCATTTCTATAATACGGTCAAGTTCTAAGGGTGTAAACTCTTTCACTATTAAACTTTTTTACAAATTTACAATGATTTTTATTCAAAACAAAATCAGTCAAATTTGTTTTTGATATAATATTTCCCATCCAAATCTTCGTCAAACTCATCGATTTTTGGTGGTTTTGGTTTTGGCTTTTCTGAATTTGCCTTTTTTTTCCAAAGCTCAAATTTGTCGTTTGTTAGCTTTTTTTTCATGATCTCAAGAACATCTTTTTCGGGCAGACCAAACTCTTTTTTGATGGCCTCAAAAGGGTTTCGTTCTTCGAGTGCCAAACCTATTAATCGTTCGTTTTGCTCCCAAGTCAATTCAATGCGACTGCTTTTTTTCATTATTCAATAAAATATAAAATCTTTTTACTTCAAAAGTATTAACAAATCTTATACCAATATTAAGGTAATTTTATGAAAGTTCAAAATCTTTATTTAGAATTTTTTTTTGATTGCATTTCATCGGAAAAACGTGTTTTTTGAAACGGAATTTTTAATAAGTTGCCCAACTCGTTGTTTTCCGACGAAAGCTGGTAAGTATCGACCCCAAAAACTACTTTTGTTCTGTCAAGTCTTTTAAATGTTCCGAAAATCCTATCCCAAACCGAAAAAATATTGCCATAGTTACTGTCTGTAAACGGCAAAACGTAGTGATGATGAACTTTGTGCATATCAGGCGAAACAAGAATGTAACTCAATATCTTATCGATTTTTCTAGGCAGCCCTATGTTGGCATGAGTAAATTGTGTTGCAATAATTGACAGTGTTTGGTACAAAAACACAAGCCACATTGGCGCACCTATAATAAGTACGGCAAGGGCAGTAAACAAAAATCGAATTACGCTTTCTGTAGGGTGATGGCGGTTGGCCGTGGTTGCGTCTACAAAAGTATCTGTGTGATGCACCAAATGAAAACGCCATAAAAACTTCAAGTTATGTTGCACATAATGCGGCAAGTATGCACCAATAAAATCCATGAGCAACAGTCCCACCGTTGTAAAAACCCAAAAATTGATGCTTGGCAAAAACTGTAATAACCCAAAATTATTTGTTGTTGTCCAAGCCGAAACTTGCAATAGCACAAAAGCCAAGCAAAAGTTCACGATTATTGTCGTCATCGTAAAAAACAAATTAATGCCTGCGTGACGCCACTTGCTATAATACATTTTTTGCGAAGGATTCACATCTTCTAACAACCAAAAAAAAGCGATTCCGCTCGCCAGAATAATCGATCTATGCACCGATGGTATAGTCGAAAAATACGTAATAACGGTCTCCATAAAAGTAATTTTTTTCAAAAATAGTTATTTTTTAAATGATTTCAAAAAACAAAAAAAGCAAAACCTTGAATGTTTTACTTTATAATTTTTACGTTTTGTTTGCTAATAAACCACCTTCGTGCCACCACTATTATCAGCAATGTATGAAACCAACCAAGCTACTTGTGCATTTTGAACAAAATATATATTTTTGTTTTTTAAATCGCCAAGTTTAGACAAAATATCACGCAAGATGCTATTACCAGAAATCAAATATTTTTGCGAATATACCTGTAAAACTTCTTTAGTGGCGGCATTATTTTGGGCTTGCAATTCAAAAATTTTGAAATTATTTCGAAGAATTGCATCATAGTTCTCAACGTCTTCAAGCGTAAATTCTGAAAAATTATCGCCCGACGCACCTTTGTATAAACTAAAAAAAGCCCAAACTGTACCACCCGTAAAATATATGTTTTGTTTGTCTCGAATGTTGTCACGTTCTGCAATCATGATATCAATGGCTTGGTTCAATTTGCCATTAAAGTGCAGTCCTTCATCAATAAATTTTTCTACAGTCATTGCACCATTGCCGCGTTGCAGTTTTTCGGTCAATGTTACCGTTCCGTAGTTTAGTTTTACTGGGTAAAACACAGTGTTTTCATTGGTTGTCTCGCCGTAACCACCCTTGCAATTGGCAGATCCAACGTCAATTAACAACGATTTTGGGTAGCGCGATTGAGGAATTGCACCTTTAAATTGCATTTTTGCTTCGAGATTAGATTCGGTGACCGTGATTTCTCGTTTAGTGTCATTTCGTAGCTTCGATATCAAATCGTCAATGTTGTCTGCCTGCCCAATGCCAGACGAAACAATTATAAAAATTTGTTTGTCATTGATATTAAATTTTGCTTTAATTACACTCAAATTTTTTACAACCACCCGAGTAGCCTTGTCAATATCTTTGGTTGTCATGCGACCGTTAACACCAATGCCTGAGGATAAGCCTGTGTTTTCAATCCATGTTTCAACCACTTGATACTGTCTTTTTTTGATATTTTTGACGTCAAGAACCACCATTTTAATGCCCTTACTTCCTACCTCAATGCCACCAAAAATTGTTTTGGCAAACATCACATTAGAAAATATAAAAAGTGAAATTGCAATTAATGTACTTTTTGAGTTGAATGAGTTTTTCATATTCAGAAAATTTTTGATTTGTAATGTCTGTTGTTTTTAAGACCACGGCATTAAATATTTCGTCTTAAATTTTTTACAAAGAAATAGCAAGCAACAAAAAGTAGAATACGTATTTATACCCTAATTTTCGCTTTTTTGACCCAGATTTTTAGGGGTGATTTTGGGCGTTACATTTTTTGAATTTGCTAAAAAACGCAAATTCAAAAAATGTCGGTCTTTCGTTCTCAATCTTTTTTCGCGGTTTTGCCACGCCCAATGCCGTCCAGAGGCAAAACCTCAAAAAAAGGATTTCCACTATCGCCCTAACGCAGGACTGCGGTTGTTATGAAGTATTTTGTAATAAAAAAAGTTGTAGACTTTAGAAAATAATTGAAATCCAAACAAAAGCATAAAAAAGATGAAGGATAAATTCTAACAATAATTCACTCGTTATGCCTAAATGAAATGCCTATGAAATTTCAACTTTTATTAAAATTTCCTGCCAGATTCTACGTGGTTAAAATCTTAATATTTGCAAATTAAAATTAATTCTTGAAGGTAAAAAAGATTCGCAAAAGTTATCAACTAATAACCCGAAAAGTTAAATTGACTCTCGGCAAAACTGGCTTCGCAGTCTTCGGGATTTGATGTTTCCAGAAATGTTGCGTTGTGCCTTGCATGACCAAAAGGCTGCCGTGCTCGAGAATAATGTTGGTTTTTGCACCTACAATTGTGTTGTGTCTGAGCTGAAAATTGCGGTCGCCACCAAAACTAACCGAAGCTATCACGGGGTTTTTGCCCAATTCTCGCTCATTATCGGCGTGCCAACCGTTACTATCGCGGCCATCGCGGTATTGATTTAGCAGCACCGTCGTAAAATTTTGGTTTACAACCGTCTCTATTTCATTTTTAATAAACATAATCAGCGGCGACCAAGCGTGCGGTTGCATCACAATGTTGCTGTATCCATAGGGCTTCCCATCATTGCCATAGAGCGCCGTGAGTCGCGGCTGCGGATACGATTTTCCATAAACCGTAATATTGTCTAGTTGCCATGGCACTTCGTCAATCAGTTTTTTGAAAAGTTCGTTTGCTTGCTGCGCATCAAAAAAATGAGGATAATAAACCAAATCAGCATCGGGCAAATCAAAAATAATGGGTGTTTTTTGGTCAAATAAACTCATGATTTGGTGTATTGAAATGCCCAATAAATCAAGCCAAATTGCAACAAAATTCTAACGAGCAATAGCCATTTTGGCAAACCCATACTTGCACTTTTGTTCTGAAACATATAAAAATGTGTCGCAAAAAAAGCAATCAAAAGTCCTATGATGCCGTAAGTACCAATTTTGCTTGTAGCAGAAAATAATAGCATCGTACCGAACAAAATTTCTAAAAACCCTGAGGCTTTGTTGATAAAATCTTTGTTTGTAAAAGCGTTCGGAATAATTTTTAGGTACATTCTAGGCGACCGAAAATGATTTATTCCTGCAATAATATAAATGACTGCCATAACAATTTGATGCGATTCCATTTTCATTTTTTATGCTAAAATATGAATTTCTAAACAGAAAATCATGCTTTCGATTTAAAATCAATATTCATTATAACGATTGCCATTATAATCATCAAAATACCAATCAACTGCAGTAGCACCACAGTTTCGTTCAACAAAAAATAGGCCATCAAAACTGAAACGGGCAATTCTAAAGAAGCAACTATGCTGCCAAGACCAATGCCTGTTTTCGGGAATCCTGCGTTGAACAGCATGGGCGGAATTATAGTCCCGAAAAGTGAAACGACGATACCCCATTTCATGAAAATCATAAAATTAAAATGGCCATCAAATGCATAAATCGAAAAAGCGATGATGACCAAAAAACCACCCAAAAGCATAAAAAGACTGCGCTGCGCCGACGAAATATTTGTCGCAACTCGGTTAGAGGTAAACATGGTTGTAGTAAACGAAGCTGCCGATAACATACCTAGCAAAAGCCCTTGCCACTGCAATTCAACTCGTGAATCGATGAGGTTTGTTGCCAATATTGTCCCAAATAGTACCACAACAACCGCAATAGATTTTTGAAGCGATGGTAACTTTCTGTCTAGAATAGCTTCTAGCAAAACACCCATCCAAACAGTTTGCATCAACAAAATTATTGCAATAGAAACCGGAATATATTTTATTGCAAGATAATAGAAAACACTTGTCAGGCCAAGTGAAGTGCCTGCAAGCATCAATTGAAAAATGTTTTTTGAACTAGCTTGATCGATTCGAGTACTTGCTTTTAATTTATTATAGACATTAATAAGTACCAACCCTAAAAGCCCGTAAACAAATTGCGATATCGTGACTTCTACCGTTGTAAAACCTTCGGCATAAGCCAATTTTACAAAGGTAGCAAGCATGCCATAACTCGTGGCACCAAGTCCAACGAGAAAAACGCCCCTAATTAAA
>JBDLWE010000114.1:0-2612 GCA_039804445.1 Bacteroidota bacterium
TTTCGCACGACATCAAAGAGCCGCTTTTGGGCGTAAAATTATTGTTGAAAAAACTCAATAAAGACGATCCTTTCGTAGCGCAGGCTTCGCATAGTCTGGAAGGACAAATCAATGCAGTCAATGGAATTTTGAATAATTTGCTAAAAGTCAGGAAACTGGCGTTGCAGACAACAAATCAAAACGCAACAGCAAACGTGCAAAGTGTCGTTCAAAATGTAGCGCAACAATTAAATTTTTCTATCCAAAGTAAAAACATCACTATCGAAAACGACGTTGATGAAAATTTGTCGTTGCCGATTAGCCCTGAGAAATTGCAAATCATCGTACACAACTTGTTGTCTAATGCTGTAAAATACAGTTTTCAAGATCAAGTCATTAAGATTTATGGTGAAAAAAATGGTTTTTTTATCCAAGATTTTGGTGTAGGACTATCCGAAGAGCAACGCTCCAAACTGATGCAAGAAGTGACCGCTTCACAGCAAGGAACGAAGCAAGAGCGTGGCAATGGCATGGGACTTTTTCTCGTTGGCACAATGTTAAAAGGCGAAACAATCCAGCTTTTTTTTGAAAGTCCTGGCATTGGCGGAACGATAGCGAAGATATTAAATTTCGGTAGTGCTAAAAAATAACGACATTACAAAACAGGGTTTTCTTATAAAAAGCAGCAGAGCTGCGAAATATTTGTCATGCAGAGCTTGATGGCGCAAAAGGCGCTCATAGAAACGATGATTTGTTACGTTTTGAAGGTGCAGAGCACCGAAATATTACGGTACTCTGCACCTCCAAACGTAGATTTCAATATTTCCCCTACAAATATTACGGTACTCTGTACCTGAAAATTTTTATAAGAAAACCCTGCATTATAAAAATAACCACTTTTTTTAATTAAAAAATATTTATCATGCACAAAAAAACAATTATCCTAACGTACTTTGTACTCTCAACATTGGCAAGTTTTGCACAAACAACCGACGTAAAACCACCAATGGTCGGCAACGATAGAGATGCACACGGCTGCATTGGCTCGGCAGGTTACCAATGGTCAGTCGTAAAAAACGATTGTATTAGAGTTTTTGAAAACGGCATTCGTTTAGAGCCAAAAGCTGCAAAATTAGATAAAAGCAGCTCCGCTTTTGTGGTCTTCAAATCAGATACAGACGAGCAAAAAGCAGAGTTGTTTTTACCAAATTCAAAAACAAGTATTTTGCTTACAAAAGTAGGCAAAGACAATGCTGGCATTTGGAAAAATAAAAAATACACCCTAACGCAATGGAAAGGAATGTATAGTTTGGAAAATAGCAGCAAAAAATTGCTCTATCAAGGAATGTCTAAATAACTGGAGTTCGGGTTTTAACCCGAACAAAACAAAAAAGAAAGCCTACGAAATAACTTCGTAGGCTTTTTTAAATTGTGGTCAAACTAAGACCTCTTGGTTCTTTTAAAATTAAAGGCTAAAATCAATCTTGGTTTTTAAAGTACCTGTCACTTGTGACGCAGTAGTTGCATTTTTAGCCGTCACCGTCAATTTGACAACAAAACCCGTAGATTTCAAAAAAGAGGCTTTCAAGTCAGCCTGCGTTGCAGGTGCTTTGAAAGTAGCTACTTTACCCGTTGTACCAGGTACAAATGTACCAATCACTGTACCATCAACAGCCACCTCGCCTGAGGTAACATCTGCAAAAGTCCAAGTTGCTGCATCTGCGATTTTTAATTCAAAACTTGTCGCTACCGCTTTTTTGACAGAAGCTGCGCTGCCACCTGCTGTTTTTAAACCATCTGTAACGGCTGTCGTAGCCACCGTGATTTCTTTGGAGTACGTTTCGTTGGCAGCCAATGCTTTGACATCCACCGTGCCAGTCAAAAGCGTTGGTGTGATGGATAAGTCAGGAACTGCGACATCGATTTTTTTACAAGCGCCCATTGAGAGAGCAACAACAGCCAAAAGGCAAATAGAAATTTTCTTAAACATGATTTTTTTTGTTTAAATTTATGGTGAAATAATTAATTTTAAAAGAACTTGGTTTTTAATTCTTTTCTGGTGCAAAGATACAAACTATAAAAAAAGTCTGCAATGGTTATTTATAGCTATTGACAAATTAAAATGCTGATTATCAAGTATTTGTAATTAAAAATATTTTAAAAACAATAGAAATACTTTTTTCAACTTGTTTTTTTACTACCATTTTTTAAAAATACTTCTTCTTGCTCCGCCAAATGAGCGTTCCATTCGTCTTGAATGATTTGCTTGAATTCCGCAAAATCTGCATCCGAGTCGGGGTCAAAATGTCCGATTTCTTCATTGTCGCCCAAATAATCAAAATAATCGTAATGTGTTTCGTCCTCTACATCATACATATAGCACTGAATGGTGATACAGGTTTCGACATTGCCATCCAGATTTTTGAGTTGATGGATTTGATTGAGGTCAGGACTAATCCAAGTGATGTCGCCTTCTGAAAAAGTTTGGACAGCGTAGCCTTCATTTTCATCCAAAAAACGAAACAATTTGACCGAAATCGCACCATGTAACACCCGAATAATGGCATTCGCACCAGCGTGATTGTGTATCGGCGAATAGTGGCTTGGTGGCCAAATCTCCATCACATACGGTA
>JBDLWE010000115.1:0-18103 GCA_039804445.1 Bacteroidota bacterium
TCTATGACTATTTAACCAATCAATCTCGTTTTTTTCAAGCCTTGCAAGTTGGTTATCGAACTGTTTTTCAAGATTTTTGGGCGGTCAGTGGTGCAAGTTTCTTGATGATGATGATTGTACAGATGCTACAAACGGTCGTTGCAATGATTCCATATATAATAGGAGTTGTCATTGTTTTCTCATCGGCGCAAGACACTGATACCGCTCCACAGCACGAAAAATTTGGTTTTTTTGTCATTCTCATGGTTATTGTTTTTGCGCTGTCGGTTACCGTTGGCTACATCTCAAACAACCTGCTTGTGGTTGCACAAGGCCTCATGTACTATAGTGGTCGCGAACGCCAAGAAAGCGTTGGCACCACCAATTTAATCGATAAAATTGGTAACGATTTTGAATAGATTTCTATACATATTTCTACTAGTTTTTACCCTTTCGGGAAATGCCAATTCGCCGCAACCCATCGCGCGGAAGTTCACGCAGGCCGACGTTCTCGTAGACACAGCGCATGTACAAAAAGTGCGTTTTCAACAAAATTTCAAACAAAAATATTCTAAAGATGACTTTGCCTATGAACCAAAAAAGCACGAAATCAATGCTTGGGACAGATTTGTAGCTTGGATTTCAGAGCTATTGTCCAGACTTTTTAGTTTCACCAGAAACGAAACAACAAACGATGCCATAAGTTTGGTCACGAAAATCATAGCCATCGGAATTGTTCTGTTTGTGGTTTACCTTATCGTAAAAAGTATTCTCAACAAAGAAGGTCAGTGGATATTTGGCAAAAACACAAACCGCGGCATTTTGACCTATGACGACCTCGAAAAAAACCTACAAACCACAGATTTTCAGAAACTTATTGCCAAGTCAGAAAAAGATGGCGACAATCGCCTTAGCATAAGATACTATTATTTATGGCTTTTAAAAACATTTACAGCGCAAGAAATAATTGTTTGGGATATCGAAAAAACAAATTCAGATTATCTTTACGAAATCAAAAACGAAAAAACCAAATCCGATTTTCAGTACTTGTCCTATATTTATAACTATTGTTGGTACGGCGAATTCGATTTGGCCGCAGATGATTTTCAACAAGCAAAATTACTTTTTGAAACCCACGTAAAACCCCAAAAACGATGAGCAAATCACTTCGCATCTACATCGTTTTGTTGGTTATCCTGTTGATTGGCATTGTCATTATCGATATCAATAGACCAAAACCCATCAATTGGGAAGCAAGCTACAGCATAAAAGACAAAATTCCGTTTGGATTGTATGTTTTTGACCAAGAAATTAGCAAAGTTATTAGTCCACAAAAAATCAAAAAAATTGCCGAAACACCTTATGAATATCTCAACAAACTTTATGATTATGACTCATTAGTCAATGATTATAAAGAAAATTCGACGTTGTTTCTAGTCAATGAGTTTTCAAGTCTTGACGGCGAATCTTCAAAAGAGCTTTGTTACTATGCCAGTAAAGGCAACACGGTTTTTATATCAGCAAAAAATTTTTCACAAATTCTACAAGACACTTTAAAGTTTCAAACTAGTAGTGATTATCAATATTCAGACAGTATTTTTTGCTGGATGGCCAACAAAAAACTAGATACCCAAAAATATAATTTGGTACAAGGCATCGGCAATAACTATTTCAAAAAAATAGATACCCTCAAAACCACAATTTTAGGCTATCAAACAGGCGATTCTATTCGGGCAAACTTTATCAAAATTCCATATTTTTCAGGATATTTTATACTGCATACACAGCCAAACGCTTTTACAAATTTTCATTTATTGAAAAAAAATCATGCCGATTATACACAAAATCTGTTGTCATACCTGCCCAAAAAAGATATTGCTTGGTTTGTAAAAAATCAAGACGGTAGCATCGAATCACGGTCACCGTTTAGGTACATTTTGGCACAGCCATCGCTCAAATGGGCTTGGTACATTTTTCTGTTTGGTATGTTTTTTTTCATGATTTTTAACGCAAAACGCACGCAGCGCATTGTGCCCATTGTCAAACCATTGCAAAACACCACAGTCGAATTTGCTAAGACCATCGGTAATCTTTACTTTCAAGAATCCGATCATCAAAACATGATTGACAAAAAAATTGTATTTTTTCTAGAAAAAGTTCGACAAGATTTTATGATAGACACCACCAAACTTGATGATTTTTTTATAAAAAAACTTCATCAAAAAACCAATAAAGAAATAACGGTAATTTCTGAATTGGTAGGAAAAATAAATCAATATATAAGCAGACAAATCGTTGCAACCGAGCAGCAGCTTATCAATTTAGACAAAGTTATTGAATCAATTTTAGATAAAAATAAATCTTAAAAACATATGGAAACAGAAAATAACCAAGATATAAATTTTGAAAATCGTCTTGATTTATCGGCATTGCAAACTGCCATTTCAAGCATCAAAGCACAGCTAGGCAGCGTAATTGTTGGTCAACAAAAAATGATTGATCAATTATTGGTAGCCATTTTGTCAAACGGACACGTATTGTTAGAAGGTGTGCCAGGAGTTGCAAAGACAATTACCGCAAAGTTATTGGCAAAAACCATTGACGTTGGTTTTGGTCGCATTCAGTTCACACCAGACTTGATGCCATCGGACATATTAGGAACATCGGTTTTTGATTTAAAAAAATCTGAATTCGAGTTTAAAAAAGGACCAATTTTTTCTAATTTGATTTTGATCGACGAAATAAATCGTGCACCAGCCAAAACCCAAGCTGCACTTTTTGAAGTCATGGAAGAACGCCAAATCACAATTGACGGCACAACTTACAAATTAGATGCACCATTTCTGGTCATTGCCACACAAAACCCAATCGAGCAAGAAGGAACTTATAGATTACCTGAAGCGCAACTCGACCGTTTTTTGTTTAAAATCGCAATTGACTATCCATCTCAAGACGAAGAAATCACGATTATAGAGCGAGAACATAATTTGCAAAACGACGTAAAACTTGGAAACATAAAAGCAGTTTTGTTAGGTTCGGAAATTGTAAAACTGCAAAAACTTGTAAAGCAGATTGTTGTCGAAAAAAATTTGATAGAATATATTGCAAAAATCGTGGTTAACACCCGCGAAAATGCGTTTTTGTACTTGGGTGCATCGCCACGAGCGTCAATTGCTATTTTGAATGCCGCCAAAGGTTTTGCCGCGCTGCGAGGTCGAGATTTTGTAACGCCCGAAGACATCAAAGATGCAGCGATTCCTGTGCTGCAACACAGAATAATAGTCACGCCGGAACGAGAAATGGAAGGAATTTCGAGTACAGAAATTATAAAGCAAATTCTGGAAATGGTCGCTGTGCCAAGGTAGGTTATAGCCACGAATGCACGAATTATTTTTTTTAAAATTGACTAATTATAATTTTAAATATAAAAATGTCCCGTTAGGACTATCTATTTGTACATGAAAAAAGTAAAGCAACTTTACATCAACAATCTTTTTTTCTACGCGCTGCTGTGCATAGGAATCATGTTTTGCGTGTCATTTATTTTTCCGTTTTTGTATAATGCCGTTCGCTATTTGTTTGTGTTATTAATTGGTTTTTTGCTATTGGATATAATCATATTGTTTCAATCAAAAAACGGAATTTTTGCCAACAGAATTGTACCCGAAAAGCTATCAAATGGTGATGAAAATGACATAAAACTCACGATTCAAAATCGTTATAGTTTCCCGATTTCGATAAAAATTATAGATGAAATTCCGTTTCAGTTTCAAATCAGGAATTTTGAAATCATTAAAAAATTAAACCCAACTTCGGCAATCGAAACCAACTATTTTTTGAGACCTGTTGAGCGTGGCGAGTATTTTTTTGGAAATTTACACATTTTTGCATCATCTCCCTTGCGATTGGTTTCTAAACGTTTTTCTTTCGTTGGCAACCAAATGGTACCAACTTATCCGTCGTATATTCAGCTTCGAAAATACGATTTGATGGCATTTTCAAATCAGTTGTTTCAATTCGGCATGAAAAAAATTCGCAAAATTGGGCATACTATAGAGTTCGAGCAAATCAAAGAATATGTGCAAGGTGACGACATTAGAACGCTAAATTGGAAGGCGACCGCCAAGAAAAATAGCTTGATGGTCAATCAGTTTCAAGACGAAAAATCGCAATCTGTATATATGGCAATCGACAAAGGTCGCGTCATGAAAATGCCTTTTAACGGCTTAAGTTTATTGGATTATGCCATAAATGCTACATTGGTTTTGAGCAATGTGATTTTAAAAAAACAAGATAAAGCAGGAATGTTTGCGTTTTCTAAAAAAGTAGAAAATAGGGTAGTAGCAGAGCGACGTTCATCGCAAATGCAAAAAATTCTCGAAAGTTTATACAATATAAAAACTGACTTTTTTGAGAGTGATTACAGCCGACTTTATGTAGATATCAAAAAAAATATTAATCACCGAAGTTTGATTTTATTGTACACCAATTTTGAAACTATCGAAGGTTTGCAACGGCAATTGCCTTATTTGAAAGCCATTTCAAAAAATCATTTGTTGGTAGTTGTGTTTTTTAAGAATACCGAATTAGATATTTTGATAAATAAAAAAGCTACGAACATTCAAGAAGTTTATGACAAAATCATTGCAGAAAAATTTGCATTCGAAAAAAAATTGATTGTTCAGGAACTCCAAAAATATGGTATTTATTCGATTTTGACCAGTCCAGAAAATCTGACATTAGATACAATAAACAAATATCTTGAAATTAAAGCAAGAGGAATATTGTAGTTTGCTTTAAACCACAATACTCCGTGCTTGATTCGCTGTAGCCTTATCGTCATCAAAAGTAAAATCAACTCTACCGACATTAATGCCGTAGCATCCTACTTGATTGACCAAAACGTCTTTTCCGTCTAGGTTTTTTACAATAGTTGGTTTGTCCAGAAAAGTGTGCGTATGTCCGCCAATAATCAAATCTATATCTTTAGTCGATGCAGCAAGTTTTAAATCAGAAATTTTGTTGGCATCGTTTTTATATTGATATCCTAAGTGTGAAAGACATATAATTAAATCACACTTTTGGGCTTTCAAAATTTTGGTCATCTCTTGAGAAACCTCAATCGGGTCTAGATAAACGGTTTCTTTATAGTTTTTTTTGTCCACAAGACCAGAAAGTTCGATTCCTAGTCCAAAAACACCAACCCTAATTCCGTTTTTGTTAAATACTTTATACGGTTTTATAATCGTGTTCAAAATTGTGTTTTTAAAATCATAGTTAGCAGACACAAAATCGAATTTTGCATGTGGCAATTGATTATAAAAACCTTCGAGACCATTGTCAAAATCATGATTTCCGAGTGTGCAAACGTCATATTTCATCATTGACATGAGTTTAAATTCTAGTTCGCCACCATAAAAATTGAAATATGGTGTACCCTGAAAAACATCGCCTGCGTCTAGCAAAAGCATATTTTCTTGCTCTTGGCGTATTTTTGAGATAAGCGTTGCACGCCGGGAAACACCCGCCATATTTGGGTTTCTAGCATCGGTAGCAGGGAACGCATCAATGTGGCTGTGCACGTCGTTTGTGTGCAAAATGGTTATAGTCTTTGTGGTTTTAGATTCAAAACCTAGCATGGGTAGGTTTGGCAAAGTAAGTAGGGCAGTGGTAGCAGCAGTTTTTTGTATAAATGAACGTCTTTTCATGTGTTTTTTTGTTGAAATTACACTGGTTATAATCGTGGTTTTCGTTTTTTATTCTTCACTGATGCGAATATCTGTTGGCACGGCAAGCGTTGGGTTTTTGGTGCAATAATCTATCAATATATTTCTAAGTGAATAATCCAAATCAAATTGTGAAGCACCTTTCTTGAAAAAATCCATTTTGTCTCCACCATTTGCCAAATAGTCGTTTGTGGCAACGTAATAATTTTGAGATTTGTCAAGTGGTTTTCCGTGAATCATTATATTTTGTGCAGTTTGATTTCTATCGATAACAAAAGTCATTCCCGCGAGCGGATGTGGCTTTTTGTCGAGAATAATAAAATTTGCCATTTCTTCGACAACGTCCGCTGACAATTCTACAACCACCAACTTGTTTTCAAAAGGCATTACTTCATAAGCAGTACGAACGGTAACGTTTCCTTTGTTTATGTTAGCGCGGAAGCCACCATTATTTAGTAAGCAAATATCAATTTTTTTGCCCTGACGTTTCTCAAAAATAGAATTGCCTTCTTTCAAGGTTGCATCTGAAAAAAGGTTGCCTATCGGGGTTTGCCATTTTCCAGATTTATCGATATTGTCGGTGGCAATTGATAAAATTTTATTCATTTCTAAATCTACCCTGGTGCGATATGGTTGAATATAGGCCTCAATATCAGTATCGTTTGAGATATTATTATTGACAGTGGTTTTGGTCGCAACAACTTTTTTAACTGTAAATTGGGTTGATGAGCAACTAAATATCGTAAACAATGTTAAGAATAAAACAATTTGTTTTAAAACCAACAATTTTGTTTTTAAATTTTTCACTAATTTTGTAAATATTGTAAAGGTTAAGAAAAGTGTAAATATAAACGATTTTTTAAATCAAGCTCACAAATATTTTCTACTTTTGACTAAATTTTTAAACCTTTAACACAAAAATAAACATTTTTTAAAACACAAATTCATGACAACATTTCTAGGTACGGGGGTTGCATTAGTAACTCCTTTTAAATCAGACTTTTCAGTTGATTATGATGCACTTACGAAAATTGTTGATTTTAATATCAATAGTGACATTAACTATTTGGTTGTTTTGGGTACTACAGGCGAACCAGCAACGTTGACAAATTCAGAAAAATCTGAAGTTATAAAAACTGTTATCAACACAAATGCAGGGCGAGTACCTTTGGTTTTGGGCATAGGTGGTAACAATACCGCAGAAATTGTTTCTGAATTGAAAACAAACGACTTATCAAATTTTTCAGCAATTTTATCAGTGTCGCCATATTATAGTAAACCGTCGCAAGAAGGAATTTACCAGCATTTTTCTGCTGTCGCAAATGCATCGCCGTTACCAATTATTCTGTATAATGTGCCCAGCAGAACAGGCAGTAATATGTTGCCCGAGACGGTTGCTCGGCTTGCAAATGATTTTAAAAATATAATCGGTATTAAAGAAGCAGCTGGCGATATGGTTCAGGCAATGAAATTATTGCAAATTTGCCCTAAAAATTTTCTAATTATTTCTGGAGATGATATGATTGCACTTCCAATGGTGGTGGCTGGTGGTGCCGGTGTAATTTCTGTGATAGCTCAAGGAATACCCGCGAAGTTTACCGAAATGATAAACCTTGCTTTAGCGGGTCACGTAAACGATGCGTTTGACATTCAATATAAAATTATGAATATCATTGATTTGATTTTTGAAGAAGGAAATCCTGCAGGAATTAAAGAAATTATGCGATTACTAGGTTATTCAGAAAATTATGTTCGACTTCCACTTGTTTCGGTAAGTTCAAAATTAAAATCAAAAATCGAAAGTTTTTTGGCTAGTTTTGAGTTTTAAAAATTAGTTTTTAATTTCAAATTATATGACTATCTTTGCAGAATATATGGAATCTTCATAAAAGCCGAATATTATTATTACTTAGAATCGAAATGAAAAATTTTTTATATTTTGTTATTTTTTCAATATTTTTAGCAGGGTGTTCACCGTACCAGAAAGCATTAAAGTCAGAAGATATCGCTGTTAAATTTGATATGGCTACTGATTTATTTGAAAAAGGAAAATACAGCAAAGCCATCAGACTTTTTGAACAATTGGCACCATCGTACAGAGGGAAACCACAGGCAGAAAAAATGTTTTATATGTATGCGATGTCATATTATAAAACCAAGCAATATTTGATTTCTTCTGGGCGATTTGAAAGTTTTGTTGCAAGTTATCCTAAAAGTGACAAAGCAGAAGAGGCTTACTTTTTAGAAGCAGTTAGTTATTCTAAATCATCGCCTGTTTTTAGTCTTGATCAAAACGAAACCAATAAAGGAATCGAGAAAATGCAAGAGTTTATAGATCAATTCCCAAACTCAACTTATTTGGCCGAGGCCAACGTAATTGCCAAGTCACTTCGTGATAAACTCGAAAGAAAGGCGTTTGAAATAGCGCGCAATTATAACAATATTAATGATCACAAGTCTGCAGTTGTTGCACTTGATATTTTTTTAATTGACTTTCCTGGTACACAATATAAAGAGAAAGCGCTTTTTTATAAATTGGACTCATCATTTATTGTTGCTGAAAATAGTTTTGTAAACAAAATGCAAGAAAGATTAATTGACGCAGACGAAGCTTACACCGCATTTTCTAAAGTAGCAACAACACCGTTACTAAAGTCAAAAGCAGATAAAATGCACGAACAGATAACAAAAGATCTACAACAATTTTCAAAACAATAGCCACAACATGGATTTAAAAAAAACAAATGCACCCGTAAATACAATCACATATAACAAAACTGTGATTGAACAGCCAACAGGAAATGTTTACGAGGCAATAACAATTATGGCAAAGCGTGCAAACCAAATAAATGCCGAAATCAAAAAAGAGCTAACCGAAAAACTTGAAGAGTTTGCAACGTATAATGACAGTTTAGAAGAGGTTTTTGAAAATAAAGAACAAATAGAGGTTTCTAAATTTTATGAAAAATTACCAAAACCACACGCACTTGCTGTTCAGGAGTGGATGGACGATAAAATTTTTCATGCAGAAGGTACAAAATAATAATTGATGTCTGTTTTTAGTGGAAAAAAAATTGTGCTTGGGGTTTCAGGCGGAATTGCTGCTTATAAATCTGCCCTGTTAGTCAGGTTGTTTGTAAAGGCAGGGGCAGACGTTAGAGTTGTAATGACACCCTCGGCTGTTGATTTTGTAACACCACTTACATTATCAACATTGTCAAAAAATGCGGTCGAAAGTACCTTTTTTAATGATAATGACACAAGCAAACTTTGGAATAATCATGTAGAAATTGCTCTTTGGGCAGATTTAATTGTCGTTGCACCCGCTACTGCCAACACGCTGTCCAAAATGGCGAACGGTACTTGTGACAATTTGCTCTTAGCAGTTTATCTTTCTGCCAAATGCCCTGTCTATTTTGCGCCAGCAATGGATTTGGACATGCATAAACACCAATCTACAAGAAACAATTTTATTGCCTTAGAATCATTCGGTAATATAATGATTCCTTCAGAAACTGGTGAATTAGCTAGCGGCCTTTCGGGAGAAGGCCGTATGGCAGAACCCGAAAATATTCTAGAGTTTATCAAAAATAATATATCGGCCAAACTTCCGTTATCTGGTAAAAAAATTTTAATAACTGCCGGGCCTACTTACGAAGCCATTGATCCTGTTAGGTTTATTGGAAACCATTCAAGCGGAAAAATGGGCTATGATATTGCAAAATATGCAGCATCAATGGGAGCAGAGGTTACAATTGTTTCAGGTCCGACAAACCAATTAGTTGAAAACCAATTAGTAAACGAGGTAAAAGTAGTGTCAGCCCAGCAAATGTTTGATACTTGTTTTCAGTATTATGATGCTATGGATATTGTTATTGCAGCAGCAGCCGTCGCAGATTACAAACCTAAAAATATTGCGGCTCAAAAAATTAAAAAATCAGAAAACTCTTTTACAATCGAGCTTGAAAAAACAAAAGATATTCTGTCTACAATGGGGCTTGCCAAAAAAAATCAATTTTTAATAGGATTTGCACTAGAAACCGAAAACGAAATCGAAAACGCAATTTTGAAAATCAAGAAAAAAAACCTAGATTTGATTATTCTAAATTCTATGAATGACGAAGGTGCAGGTTTTGGCACGGCGACCAACAAAGTTACTTTTATCGATAAAAACCTTGTGGTTTTGCCCATGGATTTAAAATCAAAAGAAGCGGTAGCTTTTGATATTGTTAACAAAATAATCGAACATTATGCGTAAAATATTTTTGATACTTGCTACATTGTCATCATTTATAAATTTTGCTCAAGAATTAAATGCAACCATAAAAGTAAACTTTGAGATGGTCGCAAACAACAATCCGCAAGTATATAAAACGCTCGAAAAATCGCTACTAGAATTACTTAATAAAACCAAATGGGGCACAAGCAATTATAAAAGCCGCGAGCGGATAGATTGTTCATTTTTATTGAATATACAGACTGCAGCAAACGATAATTTTGAAGGTTCTTTACAAATAAGTTCGACAAGACCAATCTTTAATAGTACCTATTCGTCTCCTGTTTTAAATCACAACGACAAAGATTTAAGTTTTCGATACATAGAGTTTGAACCTATGGTTTATAACCCAAATTCATATGATTCAAACTTAATTTCGATTGTTGCATTTTATGCAAACATCATCATTGCACTAGACCAAGATACGTTTGCACCAATGGCTGGCAACGAATTTCTAAAAAATGCATCAGAAGTAGTTACCGTTGCGCAGCAAGGCGGCCTTAAAGGTTGGAACCAATCATCGGGCAATCAAAATCGATATTTTGTGGTAACCGATTTGCTTGCGCCAATTTTTGCACCACTACGCGAAACTTTATTTGACTATCATTTTTATGGTATGGATCAAATGGCAGATAAAACCAAAGAAAGCAAAGAAATAATCAAAAAATCAATTCTTAATATTTCAAAAGTAAACAATGCGAGACCAAATGCTTTTTTAACCAGATTGTTTTTTGATGCCAAGTCAGACGAAATTCAGTCAGTTTTCACGGCTGGTCCTTCAACAGATATTGCAGGACTTGTTGATGAATTAACGCGTTTTTCGCCAGCAAATTCAAGCAAATGGGCAGCACTCAAAAATTAAGCGTTCATAATACGAAATTAAACGTTATTTAAACCAAGGCTCAAACATTTTTAATGCTTACATCAATTTCCATAAAAAATTTTGCACTAATTGAGTCACTTGCTATAGATTTTGAAGCAGGTTTTTCAACAATAACTGGCGAAACTGGCGCAGGAAAATCTATATTGCTTGGCGCATTAGGATTGATTTTAGGGAAACGAGCCGACCTGTCATCGCTCAAAAATCAAGACGAAAAATGTGTTGTTGAGGCTGGTTTTGATATTTCTAAATACAATCTTAAAGATTTTTTTGAAAGTAACGATCTTGATTTTGAACCACAAACTATCATCCGACGAGAAATTTTACCATCAGGAAAATCGCGCGCATTTGTTAACGATAGTCCAATAAATCTTAATGAACTTGCTGATTTGGGCAGTTTTTTGATCGATATACATTCACAAAATCAAACCCGTGAACTTTCAGAAACCGAAACACAATTTCAAATTATTGATGCTGTTGCCGAAAATCAAGATTTGGTTATAGCTTTTCATGTATTGTATTCAAAGCTAAAAAAACATCAATCAGAGTTTAATTTATTAGTCGCAAAAGCATTTGATCTAAAAAAAGAAAGTGACTATAATGGTTATTTGCTCACAGAATTATTTGATGCAAAACTACTACCAAACGAACAGCAAATTCTCGAAAGTAGTTTTGAACAACTAAATAACGTTGGTACGATTGCCGAAAATTTCGAAAAAACCATCGCCATTGCAACCAATGAACAGTTTGGCTTAAGCAACCAATTATTAGAAGTTAAAAACGCGCTTCAAAAGAATGCGGCTTTTTCTGAAGTATATGAATCTATTTATAATAGAATAAACAGCTTATTGATTGAGTTTTCAGACATTGTCTTGGAAGTCGAAAATATTGCCGAAACCCTATCTAGCGATCCAGCTGAGCTTGAAAAAGTAAACCAGCGGTTGCAACTGATTTATAATTTGCAACAAAAACACCAGGTAAAGGCAATAGAAGAGTTGTTAGAAATTCAAAATAGTCTTGACCAAAAGATGTTGGATGCCAGCGATATTGACAGTCAAATTCAAAATCTTAAACTGCAAGTCGACCAAATCATTTTTGATTTAGATGCTATCGCAAATCAAATTTCAGAAAATCGTGCAACGGCAATTCCCGTTCTAAGCCTAAAATTGACACAAATTCTTGAACTTTTAGGAATGCCAAACGCCCAATTTAATATTTCAATTCAGCCCGACACCAATTTTAATACAAACGGAAAAGATATCTTAAGTTTTTTGTTTTCTGCAAACAAAGGTGGGAATTTTGGATTGCTTAAAAAAACGGCGTCAGGTGGCGAAATGTCTAGAATTATGTTGGCCGCAAAAGCAATTTTATCAGGATATTCAAATTTGCCGACCATTATTTTTGACGAAATAGATACTGGTGTTTCTGGCGAGATTGCCAATAAAATGGCTGCGATAATGAAAAAAATGAGCCATAAAATGCAAGTTTTTTCTATTACTCATTTGCCTCAAATTGCTGCTAAAGGAAATGTGCAGTTTAAAGTTTTTAAAACCACCTCAGACAATCAAACCCGAACCGAACTAAAATTATTATCTACCAAAGAACGAATTCTCGAAATTGCCGAAATGCTATCAGGCGCAAGCCCCAGCGAATCGGCAATTAATCATGCAAAAACATTACTGAATTAAAATTATATTTGTAAATCATTTCAAAAAAAGCACCATGAAAATAGAACCTAGAATGCGCGGATTCATTTGTCTCACAGCTCATCCAGATGGTTGTGAGCAAAACGTCATCAGCCAAATTGACTATGTAAAATCAAAAGGCAAAATCGACGGCGCAAAACGAGTTTTGGTCATTGGCGCATCTACCGGCTTTGGTCTTGCATCAAGAATCACCTCTGCATTTGGATCTGATGCAGCAACGATTGGTGTTTTTTTTGAAAAACCAGCATCTGAAGGCAAAACTGCCTCGCCAGGGTGGTACAATTCTGCCTCGTTTGAAAAACATGCAACCGCATCAGGATTATATGCCAAAAGCATTAATGGAGACGCTTTTTCTGACCAAATAAAACAAAAAGCCATAGATTTGATAAAAGCCGATTTAGGACAAATTGACCTTGTTATTTATAGTTTGGCATCGCCCGTGCGTTTGCATCCAAAAACTGGCGTTTTGCACCGTTCGGTTTTGAAACCAATTGGACAAAATTTTACAAACAATACCGTCGATTTTCATACGGGCAAAGTGTCAGAAATTTCAATAGCACCCGCCGAGGGCGATGATATTGAAAATACAATTATAGTTATGGGTGGCGAAGATTGGCAAATGTGGATTGACGCACTTTCTTCACAAAATTTGTTGGCTGAAGGCGCAACAACAGTCGCATATTCATATATAGGTAGTAGCCTGACCGAAGCCGTTTACAGAAACGGGACCATTGGTCAAGCCAAAGATAATCTAGAAAACACAGCTTTTGAAATAACAAAATCATTAGAAAAAATCAACGGAAAGGCCTATGTTTCTGTCAATAAAGCATTGGTTACCCAAGCAAGTTCTGCCATTCCGGTTATACCTTTATATATATCGTTGTTGTACAAAATAATGAAAGCCGACGGGATTCACGAAGGTTGTATCGAGCAAATTCAACGTTTGTATGCCGATAGACTTTATTCAAAAAACGGAATTTTGCTGGACGAAAAAGGTCGTATTCGTATCGATGATTGGGAAATGCGCGACGACGTGCAGACCCAAATGGCAGCACTGTGGAAAAAAGCAACGACAGAAAATTTGCCAGAAATTGGCGATTTAGAAGGCTATCGAAAAGATTTTCACAACCTTTTTGGTTTTGGTGTTGAAGCAGTAGATTACGACAAAGATACTGATGAATTGGTTGCTATTCCCAGTATCGTATCATTATAATTTTTATATGTGCTTAGGTTCCTTAAATCACGGTTTTAAACCAAATTGCATATGATCAAAAAATAATTATGGCGTTTACAGAAATCGACAGAATTATAAAAAAATTACTAAAATAGAAATTTAAAATATATTAAAATCGACGTCTATTTAATATAGTCATGTACGTAATAGAAATTTACTTCACTTATGCGCTTCTGCGGGAGTAACTCTGCTGCTGTTGTAGTTTTTGACAAACTTTACAAATAGTTATGTGTTTGTAAATTGATTTCTTTAATCGAAGAATTTATGATTTTAAATTTTACAAAAGTCGACAATGCAAAAAAAATTGATGCAACTGTCAAGTTTTTAACAAAATAAATTTGCTTAAAAAGTGTATTTTTGTTTAAAATTTTAATCGAATGTATTTTTCAATCATTGTTCCTGTTTTTAATCGACCAGACGAAATATGCCTGTTTTTAGATAGTATTAAACTTCAGGTTTATGAACAAGATTTTGAGGTCATAATTGTCGAAGACGGTTCGACATTATCATGCAAAACTGTAATAGAAGACTTTAAAAACGATATAGATATACAATATTTTTATAAGCCAAATTCAGGCCCTGGCGATTCTCGCAACTATGGGATGAGACGCGCCAAAGGTGATTATTTTTTGATTTTTGATTCAGATTGTGAGCTGCCAAGTCACTATTTTCAGACGGTTGCTTCAGCATTACAGTCCAACTTTGTTGATTGCTTCGGTGGACCTGACGCTGCGCTGTCTAATTATTCAAATATTCAAAAAGCAATAAATTTTGCAATGACTTCTTTTTTGACAACTGGCGGAATTCGCGGGGGGTCAGAAAAACTTGATAAATTTCAGCCTAGAAGTTTTAATATGGGAATTTCGAAAAATGCTTTTTTAAAATCAGGTGGTTTTAGAAATATTCATCCTGGTGAAGATCCCGATTTATCAATTAGACTTTGGAATCTTGGTTTCAAAACCAAACTAATCAAAAATGCATTTGTGTACCACAGGCGTCGTATTGACTGGAAAAAATTTTACACACAAGTCAATAAATTTGGAATTGCAAGACCTATTCTAGATTTTTGGCATCCAGGTTTTCGTACGTTTATATTCACTTTTCCTTCGTTATTTTTAATAGTATTTTCAGTAGCAATAGTCTTATTCTTGATTGGGTATTCTTTTTTTATTAAGTGTTTCTTTTTCTATTTTCTATTGATATTTTTTGCATCTCTAGTTCAAAATCAAAGTTTGCAGGTGGCTACTTTGTCGGTATTTGCAGTGGCAATTCAATTTTTTGGGTATGGCATCGGCTACTTAAAGTCATTTTTTTTTATTTTTATTTTAAAAAACAAACCCGAAAGTGCTTTTCCAAATCTTTTTTTTAAACAAAATGAAAACTAAAATTATTGGTTTAACAGGCGGAATAGGTAGCGGAAAAACAACGATTGCAAGAATATTTGAATCGCAGGGTTTTCCGGTCTATATATCTGATGATCGTGCAAAGTTGTTGATGAAAGAACCAAGTACAATTAATGCAATAACTGCTGCCTTTGGAAATACAATCTTGACAGGTCAAATTTTAGATAAAAAAAAACTAGCTAAAATTGTTTTTAATAATAGCGAAAACTTAAAAACGCTAAATGCTATCATACATCCGCTTGTTGCAATAGATTTTGAATTGTGGCTAAAACAATATCTTGATTGTGATTTTGTAATTAAAGAATCGGCAATATTATTTGAAACTGGCAGCAATGAGCACTGCTACAAAGTTATATCGGTCGTGGCGCCAATTGCAGTTAGAATCGAACGAGTGATCAAACGCGATAATGTAACGAAAGAAGCCGTTATTTTAAGAATTGATAAACAAATATCAGACGATGCACGTTGTTTGCAAAGTGATTTTGTGATTCAAAACAACGACATAAACTTAATGAAAAACCAAGTATATCAGATTATTAAACAATTGCGTTATGACAAAAATGCAATCAAAAGTTAATTTTTGGTTAATGTAGTACTGCAACAAATGTTAAAATGTTAATTTTGTACTATGAATAAATTTTTGTTTCGATTCTTGATATTCTTGATGAGTTTATCGCTTATCGGGATAATTCTTGTTCAATTATATCTTATAAACACCTCTTTTAAAAAAAATGATGAACAGTTCTCATATCACATTAGGCAGGTAATTTCAAATGTTGCAAACTCTTTAAAACAGCAAGAAACAGATTCTTTTTTAAGGCAATATAATATTCTTAAAGACAGTATCGGACAGAACCCCGAGAGAAGTCAATTGTTAGACTTTGTGCTTGTTCAAAATAATAGATTAACAAATGAAACGATTGTTTATTCAAATAGTCTAACGTCAGAAGATTATAATAGCAGTCTTTCAATTTTTGATAAAAAGCGCGATTCTGTAGCTGCTGTTGGTTTGGAAATGACCAGAAAAACCGAAATTTATAAAGGTTCGTCTATAGACAGATCTCAAATTCAAAATAATGTAAAACCCGATATCGTTATTAGCAATACTAGCAAAATTGATTTGTTAGACAAGGCGCAATTTGAAATATCGTTCAGAGATATTGTCGAAAACAAGTCACTAGATGAAAGGGTTACTGTAACAAAACTGAGGGAATTGTTGCAACATGAGCTGAAGCAGGCAGACGTTTTAACGCCATTTGTATTTGGAATTTATAGCAACGGCATGGCCACCAAAATTAAATCTGATAATTTCAAATTTGTAAAAGAAGAAACTTTTTCAACCCCTGTTCTTGCAAATAATGAAGGAAATAGCAAGTATCAATTGTTGATATCTTTTCCAGAAAAGAAGAAATTTTTGTTTTCTGAATTGGTCACCATCACAATTTTGTCAATCGTTTTTACTATTGTCATCATCGTGGCCTACAGTAGTGCATTAAATCAATTGTTTAAGCAACGTCAAATATCAGAAATAAAAACTGATTTTATAAACAATATGACCCATGAGTTTAAAACGCCAATTGCAACTATAAATCTTGCACTTGATGCTATTAAAAACCCAAAAGTCATTGATGATCTCGAAAAGAGAACTCGTTATTTGCAAATGATTAGGGACGAAAATAAGCGCATGCATGCACAGGTCGAAAATGTTTTGAGAATATCTAAGCTTGAAAAAAAAGAGCTTGATATTGAGAAAGATGTAAATGATCTGCACGATATAATAACCGATGCTATTGAACACATAAACCTTATTATCGAAGATCGAGGAGGCATCATAACCACTTATTTTGATGCAAACAGAAGTTCAGTTTTGTTAAACGATGTTCATTTTACAAACGTGATAGTTAATATTTTAGATAATTCTATAAAATATTCACCTAATACACCAAAAATAGAATTAAGTACAGAAAATTTAAATGATTTTGTAATAATAAAAATCAAAGATTATGGCGCAGGAATGAGCAAAGTGGCGCAAAAGCGAATTTTTGAAAAATTTTATAGAGAACATACGGGAGACGTACATAATGTAAAAGGTCACGGACTGGGGCTCGCTTATGTTAAAAAAATTGTAGAAGATCATAACGGACAAATAAATGTTGAAAGCGAAAAGGGCAAAGGAAGTACATTTACAATAAAACTACCTCTAATAAATTAATACGATTATGGAAACTGAAAACAAAAGAATATTGCTTGTTGAAGACGATCCAAACTTTGGGTCGATCTTAAAAGATTATTTAATGCTAAACGATTTTGATGTTACTCTAGCCAGAAATGGCATGGAAGGCTTTGAAAAGTTTAAAAAAGACAATTACGACCTTTGTATCCTGGACGTTATGATGCCGTATAAAGATGGATACACGTTGGCAAAAGAAATTCGCGAGAAAAATAAGGACGTACCGCTTATTTTTTTGACCGCCAAGTCAATGAAAGAAGATGTGTTAAAAGGGTACAAAGTTGGCGCAGATGATTATCTCAACAAACCATTTGACTCCGAGGTTTTGTTGCTAAAAATCAGAGCAATCATCGCTCGAAAATCTGTTGACTCAAAATCTGATGCAAACCAATTTGAATTCACTATTGGCAATTTTCATCTAAATTCTAAACTTCGATTTTTAAGTTTTAATAATGAGGAGCCAGTAAAACTTTCTCCAAAAGAAAACGAACTTTTAAAAATCCTTGCTATCTACGAAAATGATTTGATGCCACGAGAACTGGCATTGACAAAAATTTGGAGAGACGACAACTATTTTACGTCAAGAAGTATGGACGTTTATATTGCAAAACTTCGTAAATATTTAAAGCTCGATCCCGAAGTAGAGATACTAAATATCCACGGAGAAGG
>JBDLWE010000116.1:0-6287 GCA_039804445.1 Bacteroidota bacterium
AAACCAGCACAAATACGGCTATATTTTTTAAAAAATCAAACCTCATCGTCAATACTTTCTTTTAAAAAATTAGCTTTCCCAGTTTTTCCGCTAACCACCACCACAATTTCGCCTTTTATAGGCTTGTTTTCAAAATGTTGTAAGACTTCTTGCACGGTGCCTCGGCAATTTTCTTCGTGCAGTTTAGACAATTCTCGCGATACGCAAATTGGTCTATCGGCGCCAAAATAGGTAATAAATTCGCTCAAAGTTTTTAGTAATTTGTGAGGCGAAACATAAAAAATCATAGTTCGAGTTTCGTTTGCCAAGGCTAAATATCTGGTTTGTCGTCCCTTTTTTTCGGGCAAAAATCCTTCGAACACAAACTTGTCGTTTGGCAAACCGCTATTGACCAAAGCTGGTACAAAAGCCGTTGCACCGGGCAGGCATTCAACGTCAATATTGTTTTCTACACAGGCACGCGTGAGCAAAAATCCTGGGTCTGAAATGGCCGGAGTGCCCGCATCGGAAATTAAGGCAATAGTGTCGCCTGCCCTGAGCCGTGCCAAAATGTTGTCGATGGTTTTGTGCTCGTTGTGCATGTGGTGGCTGTGCATGTGCGTGCCAATCTCGAAATGTTTGAGCAGTTTTGCGCTTGTGCGAGTGTCTTCGGCCAAAATCAAATCGGCTTCTTTCAAAACCCGAATGGCCCGAAAAGTCATGTCTTCTAAATTGCCAATTGGCGTAGGAACAATAAATAGTTTACCCATTTACAAAAATTTTCTTTGCATAATAAACATAAAACGTTTTTCGTAATCGGCTTTGCCGAACCAATCATTATAATCTGGTTTTACAAGTTGGTCTACAAAATTTTGAATTTCTGCAAACGTATCAAAAGTACCGATTTGCGAAACTACTCTATTAAAATCTTCTTCAGAATCATCAAAAAGATGTTTCACAAAACCAATTTTGTCATTCAGTCCAAATATTGCATTTTTTCCAATTTTGTCGTTGAGGTTTGAAACGATATCTTCTTTTTTGTCAAAAACGGGTGTTTCAAATTGATGACCAAGCAATTCTTCAAACGAAATTTGCTGCACCACTGGATGATTTACTTTTTCAAATGCGACTGGTTTTTCTATAGGTTCAAAATCGATTTCGCCAATGCCTTCGGCTATTTTCGCGTCAACTTCTTTATCTTCAATTGGCTCATTTTGGTTTTCAATATATTCGGTTTTTGCCAAATCAACAACTTCAGATTTGCTTTCAATTGCGTCATTTTCAGTAGGAATAACATGAGAAACTGTTATGTAATCTTCTGCTTGTTCGTCAAAACCGATTTTTGGCTCTTCAATATTTTCTTGGTCTAATAAAGTTGCAAGATTTTGCTCAACTAAAGCCATATCAATTTTAGGTTGTACGATATCAATATTATCTTCTACAAATTTCAAAACCGACAAAACCTCATACAGTTTGCGGGTTTCTATATATAACTGATTGATTTCTGATTTGTTTTTGAGTTTCAAAACACGATGTGCAATACTAATTAGTTCGGCTTCGAGTCTTTTTTTCATAATAATGCAAATTTTGATTTGTCGTGAGATTATTTTATTTCGGATTCAAAAAAATGATTAATAATTTTTAAAGTTTTCTGTAGAATCAACCGTAGTTTTTGATATTTTTGTTTTGCATACAAAGTAATAAAAACATTTCGTTTCGGCGATAATAAATTTCAGAAAATGTTTCTAGAAAATACCGTAAATCATAAAGAACAATTTGGATGGATCGAAGTGATTTGTGGTTCAATGTTTTCGGGCAAAACCGAAGAATTGATTCGAAGACTAAAACGGGCTCAATTTGCAAAGCAGCGCGTCGAAATTTTTAAACCATTAATAGACACGCGCTATGACGAAGAAATGGTGGTGTCGCACAACAAAAACGAAATTCGGTCAACTCCTGTTCCTGCTGCAGCAAACATTGCAATTTTGGCTCAGGGCTGCGATGTTGTGGGCATCGACGAGGCACAATTTTTTGATAACGAAATCGTAAAAATTTGTAATGATCTGGCAAATTCTGGCATTAGAGTAATTGTGGCAGGTCTTGACATGGATTTTAAAGGAAACCCTTTTGGACCAATGCCTGCACTCATGGCAACTGCCGAATATGTGACCAAAGTGCATGCCGTTTGTACCCGCACCGGCAATTTGGCACACTATAGTTTTAGAAAAAACAATAACGAAAACATAGTACTGCTTGGCGAAACCGACGAATATGAACCGCTGAGCCGCGCGGCATACTACAACGCATTAAAAAACCAAAGGTTATAGATGCTTTTTGAGCATATCGAAAGTTGAAAAATTAAATTTATGCAAAATCAATTTGTTACGGATATTGTAAAAATAATTGACGCATATTTTGTCAAAAAAATAACGCTGGCAACCGTTGATAATGTTTCTATTGACAGCAGGTCGATGTCTAACAATGCAAGCACAATTTTTTTTGCAATAGTTGGCAACAATCACAACGGGCATTTTTTTATCAAAAAATTGGTTGCCAATGGTGTCCAAAACTTTGTGGTTCAGCACATTCCCGAAGGTTTAGAAAAAGAAGCAAATTTTTTGGTGGTCGAAAATTCTGTTACGGCTTTACAAAACTTTGCTACTTTTCATAGGTTGCAGTTTCAAATTCCAATCATAGGAATAACTGGCAGTAACGGCAAAACGGTTGTTAAAGAATGGCTCAACTTTTTGCTATCGCCTGACCACAACATTGCGCGAAGCCCAAAAAGCTACAACTCTCAGGTCGGTGTGCCGCTTTCGGTTTTGACATTAAACGAAAATCACAGCCTCGGAATTTTTGAAGCAGGCATTTCGACCACTAATGAAATGCAAAACTTGCAGAAAGTAATTCAGCCAACCATTGGCATTCTTACCAATATTGGCTCTGCACACGACGAAGGTTTTTCTGACTTGGCACAAAAAATCAAAGAAAAATTAAGGCTTTTTTCTGACGTAAAAATCTTGATTTATAATCTTAATAAAACCATTGCATCTTTTTTAAGTCCAAAAACCAAAACATTTACTTGGAGTAACACCAACAAACGAGCTGATGTTTTTGTGCAACGAATTCCATTTGAAACCAGCACAAAATTAAAAATTGAATATCAAAACATTTTTTTTGATATAAAAATTCCGTTTACAGACGATGCCGCTGTCGAAAACAGTATGCAATGCATATCAACAATGCTGTACTTGAAATATGATTTTGAGACCATAGAAAATCGTGTTTCAAAACTTTTTCCGATAGAAATGAGATTAAAAGTAAAAGCAGGAAAAAACAACACAACCATCATCGACGACAGTTATAGCTCTGATTTTCAGTCGTTAAAAATTGCTTTAGATTTTCTTGAAAACCAAAAACAGTTCAAAAAGAAAACGCTTATTCTGTCTGATATCAACCAATCTGGACTGAACGAAAATGAACTATATTCAAAAGTTTCGCAGCTCATTTTGGCCAACAAAATCAGTCGTGTCATTATTATAGGACAAACGATTTCTAAATATCGAACCAAATATCCAAATGCAACCGCCTTTGAAAACACTAATGATTTTTTAAAAAAATGTGATTTAAATAATTTTTCAAACGAAACCATCCTGATAAAAGGCGCACGAAGTTTTGAATTCGAAAAAATAGTAACTGCTTTTGAACAGAAAAATCACGAAACTGTTCTTGAAATTAATCTTAACGCAATTTCTCACAACCTGAATTTCTATCGTGCAAAGTTGCAAAAAGGCGTAAAAACAATGGTCATGGTCAAGGCCTTTGGCTACGGAAATGGCGGTCTAGAAATAGCACAATTGTTGCAACATCACAACGTTGACTATCTTGGTGTGGCTTTTGCCGACGAAGGAATTGCGTTGCGGCAAGGCGGAATTACAATGCCAATTATGGTTTTAAATCCAGAAATTAGCAGTTTTTCTGCTATAATAGAAAATAATCTCGAGCCAGAAATATATTCAATAAAAGGACTAGAATCTTTTTTGAAAATTGCCAAAGAAAACCATTTATCTCGATATTCAATTCATATAAAAATTGATACCGGAATGCATCGTCTTGGTTTTGAGAATGACAATCTCGACCATTTGGTCAAAATTCTTAAAAACGAAAAAAGAATAAAAATCAAAAGTATTTTGTCGCATTTGGCCACGAGCGATGATGTTGCCGACACGACTTTTGCGCAAGCGCAAATCAATAAATTTATTAAAATTTCAAATTTTCTTAAAATCAATTTAGAACTACAAAATCCTATTTTACATGTCTTGAATAGCTCTGGAATTAGCAATTTTCCTGATTCACAATTCGACATGGTGCGTCTCGGAATTGGGCTTTACGGCATTTCAAACAACCCAAAAGAACAACCTTTTTTACAAAACGTATCGACTCTAAAATCTGTTGTTTCACAAATCAGAATCATTCCTGCGGGCGATAGTGTGGGTTACAGCCGAAAATTTATTGCAATAAACGAAACCAAAATAGCAACAATCCCGATAGGATATGCCGACGGCGTCACACGACTCTGGGGCAACCAAAATGGTTTTGTGGTAATAAACAACCAAAAAGCAACAATCGTTGGTAATATTTGTATGGATATGTTGATGGTCAACGTGACCGATATTACTTGTTCAGAAGGTGATAAAGTTATTATTTTTGGCGAAAATCCGACCGTTCAAGAAATTGCCGCAAAAACACAAACAATTGCATACGAAGTGCTTACAAATGTTTCGCAACGCGTGAAACGTGTTTTTTATCGAGAATAATTGTAAATTCGTTAACAATTTTTCATTTATTTGAAATTGTATATATTTGTTTTTTAATCATCAAAAAACATTAACCAAACTTAAACTATTATGGGATTTTTTAAAGATTTTAAAGCATCGCTACTCAAGGGCGACATTTTATCGCTAGCCACAGCAGTTGTAATTGGCGCAGCTTTTGGCAAAATTGTTACCTCGGTCGTCGACGATTTAGTCATGCCAATCGTAGGTCTAGTGACTGGTGGCATGGATTTTACCAAAAAATTTATTGCACTTGATGGCAATACTTATGCCGATCTAACTGCTGCAAAAACCGCAGGCGCATCGGTCATTACCTACGGAAATTTTGTGCAGGCAGTCATTAACTTCGTCATCATCGCACTTGTGATTTTTACAGTACTACGTGCCGCCGAAAAAGCCAAAAAGAAACAAGAAGCTGCCGCAGCAGGGCCAACTCAAGAAGAATTGCTAACGCAAATTAGAGATTTGCTCAAAAAATAAGCACCGTTTACACTACATATTCTAACCTTAAACCGCCCAACCACAGGCGGTTTTTTTTTATTTGGGTGCCAAATCCAGCTGCTTTTCCGAAAAAGTGGTCAATTGGCAAAGTTTTTTTAGGACTGCAACGAGCTCCCTTTGGTCGCTGTTGCAATCCCAAAAAACTAATTTGCCAATTGACCACTTGTTTCTCCCTTGCATCTGGGGCACATGACCACGTTTTGAAAAGGCACTTATTTTTAATCAAGAAATTAATTTTCTAAATAAAAATCCTGAATAACCTCAAGTTCAGTTCTAAACGCCAAAATAGCATCGCCAAAAAGTTTGAGGCCTTCTGCCCTAAAAGCCTGTGCATCGTCATCATAATATTGCTGCAGCGTTTCGCGACTGTCCGTTTTATATTGCACCGCATAGGTCACGCCACCCAACTCTTCTTCGACCAAAACTTTTACTAAACGTGCCGAACTAAATTTGCCCGTTGCCAAAATTTCTGGAATGTGTTTTTTGGTCATCCAATCAAGCCATGTTTGCTCAATTCGTTCCTGAATATTGCACGTAACGTTATATAAAATCATGGTTATGTTTTTCGTAAAATTAATTTTTTAAAGCATATATTCTTGCAAATATCCTTTCTCTACAAGCGTTTCTTTATTCGGAATAAAATGCCCATGTTGGTCTTTTATCAAATACAGTTTTGTGGCAATACTCAACATATTTTGATAGTCGTGGTCTGTAATAATAATTCCTTTTGTTTTTGATTGTTGCAAAATTAATTCATTAATCTTTTCTATCATTATTGGCGAAATACCGCTATATGGTTCATCAAGAATACAGAACATTGCTTTTGAATTCAAAATCAGTTTGACTTCAAGATATTTTAATTCACCGCCCGATAGCATTTCGATTTTGTTATCAATTATCGGCTTCAGTATTTCGTCATCACAAAAATCATTGATTTCTGCTGTTTCAAACCACAAATTGATAACTTTTTTG